>JBLIZX010000126.1:0-9208 GCA_048860285.1 Macromonas sp.
CAGCCCAGAAACATCAGCAGCACCGGAATCAGGGTGGGCCACTGGGTGTAGTCGGTGGAGGCGTAGCCGGTGGTGGTGGCCAGTGACACGACGTGGAAGGCGCTGGCGCGCAGTGCGTCCGGAAAGTGGTCGTACACGCCATGCACGCCCAGCAGCACGGCCACCAGCAGCACCGACACCAGCAGCGTGCTCAGGTAGGTGCGGATTTCACGGTCGTGCGTGAGCGGGCGCAGCGACAGCGAGCGCAGTACCACAAAATAGCGCACAAAGCTGATGCCCGCCAGCGACATGAACACCACCGCCACCCACTCCAGTTGGGCGGAGTTCCAGTGGCCAAAACTGGCATCGTGCGACGACAACCCGCCCAGCCCCATGGTGGTACACATGTGCATGAAAGCATCGGCCCAGCTCATGCCTGCCCAGCGGTAAGCCAACAGGCAGGCTGCCGAAAAGATGAAGTACACGCCCCACAAGCCGCGTGCGGTTTCGGCAATGCGGGGGGTGAACTTGGTGTCCTTCATCGGGCCGGGGGTTTCGGCCTTGTAGAGTTGCATGCCGCCCAGCCCCAACAGGGGCAGTACGGCCACCACCAGCAGCATGATGCCCAGCCCACCGATCAGTTGCAGAAAGCAACGCCAGATGTTGGCCGATACCGGCAGGTTGTCCAGCCCCGACAGTGCCGTGGCCCCGGTGGCGGTGAGCGCGCTCATGGCCTCGAAGTAGGCCACGCTGAGCCGGATGTCGGGCACCGTGAACAGCAGTGGCAGGGCGGCGTAGGCCGTCAGCACCACCCACACCAGGTTGACCAGCAAAAATCCATCGCGTGCCACCAGTTCGCGCCGGTGCGCTTGCGTGCGTTGCCACAGCCACCAACCGCTGCCAAAGGTCACGCCAAAACTGGTGCTCCAGACCCACAGCAGCTCGTGTCCGTCCTCGAACCACGCCCAGGCCAGCGGTACCCAGAAAGCGAAGGCAAATGCCATCAGGATGCGGGCGAGCAAGGCCAGCACAGGCCCCCAGATCTCTGCCATAGTGTTGTGTGTGGTGTGGCCTAACCAAAAAAGGTGGCGCTGACTTGGAACAGTTTTTCGACCGCGCGAACCAAACGTTTGTTTGGAATGAACACGATCAGGTGGTCATTGCTTTCGATGACGGTGTGGTGGTGCGGCATCAGCACTTGGGCGTTGCGGCCTTCACCGCGCACAACCGCTCCGATGCGGGTGCCAGGCGGCCACGCAATGTCTTCTACCCGTCGGCCTACCAGTTTGGAGGTTTTGGCATCGCCACGGGCAACGCCTTCCAGCGCTTCGGCGGTGCCCCGGCGCAGGCTGTGGACAGCCACCACGTCGCCCCGGCGCACGTGCGCCAGCAGTTCACCAATTACGGTTTGGGCGGGTGAGATGGCAATGTCGATGGTACTGCCCTGCATCATGTCGGCGTAGGCGCGCCGGTTGATGAGTGCCATCACGCGCCGTGCGCCCAACCGCTTGGCCAGCATGGCGGCCATGATGTTGTCTTCGTCGTCGTTGGTCAGTGCCACGAACAAGTCCATGTGGCCGACGTTTTCTTCTTCCAGCAGGTCTTCGTCCACACTGTCGCCGTGCAGCACGAGCATGGAGGAGGGCAATTGGCTGGCCAAGTACTCGCAACGTTTGCGGTCTTGTTCCAAGATTTTGACTTCGCACTGCCCCACCAAACTGCGCGCCAGCCGCAAGCCCACTTTGCCACCACCCGCAATCATCACACGTTGTACGGGCTGGTCCATGCGGTGGATAGCGGCCAGCACGTACTGGATTTTGTCGGACGCGGCCAGCACGAACACTTCGTCGTCGGGCAACACGCGGGTGCTTTTAATGGCTTCGATTTCGCGGTCTTGCCGGTACAGTGCCACCACCCGCATTTCGGCGGCCGGAAAGCGTTCTTTGAATTCGCCGATGGTGTGGCCCACCAGTGCTCCGCCAGTGGCCGCGCGCACGGCGATCAAGCAGACGCGGCCCGAGGCAAATTCCAGCACCTGCAACGCCTCGGGGTAGTCGATGAGTTGCAGGATGTAGCGCATCACCGATTCTTCGGGGCAGATCACGCCATCGACCGCAAAGCCGTTGTCGGCCAGCAGTTCGTCGCCCTCGACGAATTCGGGCGAACGCAGCCGCGCAATGGTGGTGGGCACCTGAAACACTTGGTGCGCGACTTTGCATACCACCAAGTTGGATTCGTCGGCGGCGGCACAGGCGATCAGCATGTCCGCGTCTTTGGCCCCAGCCTCGCGTAACACCGAGGGCTGGATGCCGTTGCCTACCACACCGCGCAGGTCAAGCCGATCTTCCAGCGCACGCAGTTTTTCGGGGTCTTGGTCGATGACGGTGATGTCGTTTTGTTCCGACACCAGGTTTTCGGCCACGCTCTCACCGACACGGCCCGCCCCAAAGATGATGATTTTCATGTTGGCACTGTGGTGGGTGCGCCGGTCGGTGGGCGCGTTGTGTGGGTTACTGGACTTTGGCTTTCTGGCGCAGTTTGTCTTGGAACTCCATCAGCCGTTGCTGTTGCAGGTTTTGCTGGATCTGCGGCTTGATGTCGGCCAGCGCAGGCAGCTTGGCATCGCGCACGTCGTCCACACGGATGATGTGCCAGCCAAAGTTGCTCTTGACCGGGGCACTGGTCAGTTGGCCTTTGCCCAGCTTGCGCATGGCGCTGGCAAATTCGGGCACAAAGCTGTCGGGGCTGGCCCAGTCCAGATCGCCACCGTTGGCACCGGAGCCGGGGTCTTTGGAGCGTTGTTTGGCCAAGTCTTCGAACTTTTCGCCTTTTTGCAGCGCATCGATGATAGCTTTGGCTTCGTCTTCTTTTTCGACCAAGATGTGACGGGCACGGAATTCTTTGCCGCCGTTGTTGGCCACAAACTTGTCGTATTCGGCCTTGATGTCGGCTTCGGTCACGGGGTGTTTGCGTTGCTGGTCGGCAAACAGTTCACGGATCAGCAGAGTTTGCGAGGCCAACTCCATTTGTTGGCGGTACTCGGGTGAGCCTTTGAGGCCGCGTCGTTCGGCTTCCTGCACAAAAATTTCACGCGCAATCACTTCTTCTTTCAGCTCTGCCTTGGCGTTGTCGTCCACCGGACGGCCCGCACGTTCGAGTTGTTGTGCCAGCACGTTCAGGCGTGCCGAAGGCACAGGTTTGCCGTTGACGATGGCGAGGTTTTGTGCCCAAGAGGCAGCGGGCACAGTCAGGGTGGTGGCCAAGGCCACGGCGGTCAAAACGTGTTTCATTGAATGAAGGGCAAAGCAAGAAAAGAAAATCAGCGTTGGATGTCGATGGCCAGTGCGTGCAGACCTGCGGCAATCCAAGGGTGCAGCGCATCATACACAAGGCGGTGCGCGGCCACGCGGCTGAGGCCATCAAAGCGGGGGCTGGCGATGCGTACCCGAAAGTGCGTGCCGTAGCCCAATCCGTTGGCCCCAGCGTGGCCCGCGTGGGCGGCACTTTCGTCCAACACTTCCAATTGGGTGGGGGCCAGTGCTTGAAGCAATGCGGCTTGCAGCGCGGCGCTGGTGGGGGGGGGCAAGGTGTCGGTGGTGGTCATGGCAGGTATCAGGGCTGGTGGGGGCTGTCGTCTTTGAGGTAGCGCGCAATGTACAAGCCTTGGCCCACGATAAACACCAGCGGAAAAGCGTAGCCCCAGAGCTTGAAGTTGACCCAGGCCTCGGTGGAGTAGTACGCGGCCACGTAGCCGTTGAGCGCAGCCATGAACACAAAGTAGCCGATCCAGATGTACGTCAAGCGGTGCCACACGGCATCGGGCAAGCGCAGCTGGCTGCTGAGCAGGGTTTGCAGCAGGTTTTTCTTCCAGCCCCACAACGCGGCGGCCAGCACCAGCGCCATGCTGGCGTAGAGCACGGTGGGTTTCCACTTGATGAAGCGGTCGTCTTGTAGCACCAGCGTCAACACACCAAACACCAGCACCAGCACCAGCGTGACTTTTTGCATGGTTTGCAGGCGGCGGTCGATGGCGTAGATGAGGCCGGTTTGCAGCACGGTGGCGGCCATCAGCACAGCGGTGCCAACGTAGATGTCGTACAGCTTGTACGCCCCCACGAACAACACGATGGGGAAGAAGTCGATCAGAAAGCGCATGGGGCGGGATTATCGCGGTTGAAAGTCCAGTGCTGCCGAGTTCATGCAGTAGCGCAAGCCGGTGGGGGCGGGGCCGTCTTCAAACACGTGGCCCAGGTGGGCACCGCATTGGCTGCACACGGTTTCCACGCGCGTCATGCCGTGGCTGTGGTCCATCTTTTCGGTGATGGCTCCCGCAATGGCCTCAGAGAAACTGGGCCAGCCGCAGCCTGCATCGAATTTGGTGTCGGATTCAAACAGTTGCTGGCCGCAGCAGATGCAGTGGTAACTGCCGTCGGCCCAGACGCGGTTGTATTTGCCGGTGAAAGGGCGCTCGGTGGCGGCGTGGCGTGTGACGAGGTAGGCTTGTGGCTCGACCCGCTCTGGCCCTTTGGCTTGCAGCAGTTCGCGCCATTGGGCATCGGTTTTTTCAATTGGGAAGGTCATGGCGGTGTGTCCTTGTATCGGTGTCAGGAGGAACAGCTGATGGCGATGTGTTGTGCCCAATCGGGTGGGAAGTTGGCCAAGTCGTCGTGGCCCGGCAACGCATCGTAGGGGGTTTGCAAGGCGTGTTGCAAGCGGTGCAGCGGCGCAAAGTCGCCTTGTTGTGCGTGTTGGATCACGGTTTCGCCCAAATGGTTGCGCAAGACGATGTGCGGGTTGGTGCGCAGCATCTGTTGTGCAGTGGCGCTAGCGCTGAAGTTCGGTTGGCGTTGCAGCCGGGCCTGCCAGCGTGGCAGCCAGGCATCGATGGCGCTGTGTTGAACAAACAGGTCACGCACGCTGTCCAGCGCCGGTGCGGGTTCGCTGGTGCGGGCGGGCAGGGTGGCGGCGGCGTGGCTCAGGCGGCGAAAGAAGATGGTCATGTCCACCCGTTCGCGCGCCAGTGCCTGCATCAGGGCTTCGGTCAGGGAGGGGTCGTTGTCTTCGTGGTTGGACAGGCCCAGTTTGGCGTTCATGCGCCGTTGCAGGGCGGCCGGGAATTCGGTTTTGTACGGCTCCAGCGCGTCCAGGGCCTGCTGCTGGTCGTCCATCAGCGGTAACAGGGCTTGGCCTAGGCAGAACAGGTTCCAGTACGCGACGTTGGGCTGGCGTGCGTAGGCGTAGCGGCCTTGGGTGTCGCTGTGGTTGCAGATGTGGTGCGGGTCAAAACCGTCCATAAACTGGAACGGGCCGTAGTCCAGCGTCAGGCCCAGCACGCTCATGTTGTCGGTGTTCATCACGCCGTGGCAAAACCCCACGGCTTGCCATTGCGCCAGCAGTTCGGCGGTGCGGCTGGCCACGGCTTGCAACAGGTTGGCGTAAGGGTTGCCATTGGCGTGGCGGCATCCGGGGTAAAAGTGGTCGATGACGAAATCGGCCAGCGCGCGCAGTTCGGTGTGTTGGCCCCGGTGCGAAAAGTGTTCAAAGTGGCCAAAGCGGATGAAGCTGGGCGCGGCGCGCGTGACGACGGCGGCGGTTTCCACCGTTTCGCGTTGCACTTTGGCCGCAGAGCCGGTCAGGCACAGCGCGCGGGTGGTGGGCACACCCAGCGCGTGCATGGCTTCGCTGGCCAAAAATTCGCGGATGGAGCTGCGCAGCACCGCGCGGCCATCGCCCATGCGGGAGTAGGGCGTGCGGCCTGCGCCTTTGAGTTGGATCTCCCAGCGCGCGTGGGTGGGGTCGGGGTGGGCGGTGGGCAGCTCACCCAAAAACAGCGCCCGGCCATCGCCAAGTTGGCCCGCCCAATGGCCAAACTGGTGGCCGCTGTAGACGCTGGCCAGCGGGCGCATGCCGGGCAGCACGTGGTTGCCGCTGAAGGTGTGCAGGGCTGCTTCGCTGCGCAGCCACGCTTCGTCCAGTCCCAGTTCACGCGCCAGCGGGCGGCTGTGGGCGATCCAGTGTGGTGCGGGCAGTGGAGTGGGGTGGAGTTCAGTGTAAAACGCCGGGCCCAGGCGTGCAAAGCGGTGGCCCCAATCGGTGGGTGCAGACATGGGGCCGATTGTGCTGGAACCGCCTTGTACCTGCGTGCCGTCGGGGTTTGGGTGTGCAGGTACAAGGCTGGTATCCAGCCAAACTCAGGCGAGCCAGCCTGGGGTGCGCTTGTCCAAGAAGGCGGCGATGCCGTCTTTGGCTTCGGGTGTGGCGCGCAGGTGGGCAATGCGCTGCGCGGTGTCTTCTACCACGGCATCGTTGATGGGTTGGTTGGCCACGGCGCGGATCAGAGCCTTGGCCGCTGCTTGGGCTTTGGGGCCGCCTTGCACCAGTGCATCGACAATTTCTTGCACTTTGGCATCCAGTGCCTCGGGTTCTACCACCTCGTGCAGCAGGCCGATCTCGTAAGCGCGTTGGGCGCTGAGGCGTTCGGCGGATTGGAAATAGCGGTAGGCGTGGCGCGCACCGATGGCGCGGATGACGTAGGGGCTGATGGCCGAGGGGATGATGCCGAACTTGACCTCGGAGGTGGCAAACACGGCTTTGGTGCTGGCCACAGCGATGTCGCAGGCAGCGGTCAATCCGGTGCCACCGCCCAGTGCCGCGCCTTGCACGCGGGCAATGGTGGGTTTTGTCATCTCGGCCAGCGCGCGCAGCATGCCCGCCAGCGCACGGGCATCGGTCAGGTTTTCTTCGGTGCCGTTGTTGGCGGCACGTTTCATCCAGTTGAGGTCTGCACCGGCGGAAAAGCTCTTGCCCCGGCCCGCCAGCACCACCACGCGCACGTCGTCGTTGGCATCGAGGGCGTGGCAGGCCTGTGTCAGCTCTGTGATCAAAATGTCGTCAAAGGCGTTGTGAACGTCCGGGCGGTTCATCCAGATGGTGGCGACGCGGTTGGCAATTTCGATTTCCAAGGTGTGGTACATGGGCAAATGCGTTGTAAAAGTGAAGAAAAATCGGAACTAAGGTTGCAGCGCAGTGCGCGCAGCTGCCATCATCCCACAATCCCAAGGGCTGTATTGTTACGGTTTCGGCCCAATTTTCAATATTTTTGTGTTGCTTTGCCCCGTGTTTTCCCCTATTCAACAGCGTCTCGACGATTTTCGCCAGCAAAGCCGTATGCAAGCTGGCTCCTTGATCACCACCGTGTTTGGCGACGCGGTGTTGCCCCGTGGTGGCCGTTTGTGGCTGGGCAGCTTGATCCGTTTGCTGGAGCCACTGGGCATCAACGAGCGGTTGGTGCGCACCACGGTGTTTCGCCTGGTCAAGGACGAATGGCTGTGCAGTGAAGCCCAAGGCCGACGCACCGACTACATGTTGACGTTGGCAGGTCGCCGCCGTTTTGAAGAAGCGGCGCGCCAAATTTACGCCGCCAACGCGCCGTTGTGGGATCGCCGTTGGCGCTTGGTGTTGGTGTTGGGCGAGTTGGAACCACGCCAGCGCGAACGGCTGCGCCGCGCACTGTTTTGGCAGGGTTTTGGCGAGCTGGACGGCAGTTACTTTGTCCACCCCAGTGCCGATTTGCGCACCGCGTTCGATGCCCTTATCACCGAAGGCATGGGTGAACTGCGCACATCGCTCATGCCACTGTTGGCGGCCAACCCGCACTTTGGGTTGTCGGCCAGCGATGCCGACATCGTGCAGCAGGCCTGGAATCTGGAGCAACTGGCGGCCAGCTACACCGAATTTTTTGCCAGCTACCACCCCATTGTGCAGGCGTTGCAACAGGATATACACGGTGAGCTGGGCGATGAAAACGCCTTTTTGCTGCGCACGCTGTTGATCCACGACTACCGCCGCCTGCTGTTGCGCGACCCTGAGTTGCCCGAGGTGCTGTTGCCCAGCGGTTGGCCGGGCCACCGTGCGCGCCTGCTGTGCAAGGAAATTTACCAGCGCCTGTTGCTGCCGTCTGAGCGGCATCTGGACGCACACCTGCACTTGGCCAATGGCGACACCCCCAGTGCGGGTGCGGTGTTGACCCAGCGTTTTCAGGTCATGGATCCGCTGGTGCCGCCGCCTGCCCCTCCCACGTAATTTACGCGTCAGGGTTTTCCCCGAGGTGTTTTTCTCCGGGGTTGTGATACAGTTTTGGTACTGAAATAAATTTTTGTGTGTTACTTACACCGGAACCAGACATGTCGCATCCTTTGTTTGAAAAACACCGTGCCACGCTCGATGGCGCTCTTAAAGCCATCGCTACCCGTGGTTACTGGTCGCCTTACAGTGAGATGCCCAGCCCCAAGGTCTATGGTGAGACCGCCGCCGCCGACGGTAAGGCCGCGTTCGACGCCCACCTGGGCCAGAACTTTGAATTGAACCAGCCCGGCCAGACCGGCTGGATTGGCGGTGAAGTGTCGCCCTACGGCGTGGCGCTCAACGTCAAGTACCCCCAGTGCGACCACGAAGCCCTGTTGGCTGCCGCCCAATCTGCCATGAAGGGTTGGCAAGAAGTGGGTGCCGAAGGCCGCACCGGCATTTGCTTGGAAATGTTGGATCGCCTGCACAAGCAAAGCTTCGAAATTGCCCACGCCGTGATGCTGACCACGGGCCAAGGTTGGATGATGGCGTTCCAGGCCGGTTCGCCGCACGCCCAAGACCGTGGCTTGGAATCGGTGGCCTACGCTTGGCGCGAACAAAGCTTTGTGCCCGCCGAAGCCACTTGGGAAAAACCCCAAGGCAAAAACCCGCCGTTGGTGATGAAGAAGCACTTTGAACTGGTGGGCCGTGGCGTGGGTCTGGTGGTTGGTTGCGGCACTTTCCCAACTTGGAACACCTACCCCGGTCTGTTTGCCGCTTTGGCCACGGGCAATGCCGTCATCGTCAAGCCGCACAGCAACGCCGTGCTGCCCGCCGCCATCACCGTGCGCACCCTGCGCGCCGTGCTGGCCGAAAACGGCATCGACCCCAACCTGGTGACGCTGTGCGTGACCGACGACCGCGCTGTGACCCAAGCACTGGCCAAGCATCCCGCCATCAAGTCGGTGGACTTCACGGGCAGCAACGTGTTTGGCCAATGGCTGATCGACAACTGCAAACAAGCGCAGGTGTACGCCGAACTGGCCGGTGTCAACAACATCGTCATCGACTCCACCAACGCCTACAAAGCGATGCTGGGCAACTTGGCGTTCACGCTGTCGCTGTACTCCGGCCAGATGTGTACCACGTCGCAAGCCATCATCGT
>JBLIZX010000127.1:0-5417 GCA_048860285.1 Macromonas sp.
ATGCCCAAGATGAAGACCAAGAGCAGTGCGAAGAAACGTTTTCGCGTTCGTCCGGGTGGTACCGTCAAGCGCGGTCAAGCCTTCAAGCGTCACATTCTGACCAAGAAGACCACCAAAAACAAACGCCACCTGCGTGGTGCAGTGACTGTGCATGAGACCAACATGGGTCACATGGCGCAAATGCTGCCCGGCATGGGCATTTAATCAACGACGAACCAGGAGAATACTATGCCTCGCGTCAAACGTGGTGTTACCGCACGTGCCCGTCACAAAAAAGTTCTGAAACTCGCCAAGGGCTTCCGTGGCCGCCGTGGCAACGTCTACCGCATCGCCAAACAGGCGGTGATGAAGGCAGGTCAATACGCTTACCGTGACCGCCGCACCAAGAAGCGCGTGTTCCGTCAGCTGTGGATCGCCCGTATCAACGCTGCCGCACGTGGCTTGGGCCTGACCTACAGCCAGTTTGCCAATGGCCTGAAGAAGGCTGGCATCGAGATCGACCGCAAGATGCTGGCCGATCTGGCTGTGCACGACGAAGCGGCTTTTGCCGCCATCGTGGCACAAGTCAAGGCCAAGCTGGCCGCTTGATGGCCGCCTGGTTGTTGTAACCAGACCTCCATCCGCCATACAAGGCCAGTGCTGCAAGGCTCTGGCCTTTTTCATTGGCATTCTTATTTGCATTCCTGCCCTTGTGGCCTCCGTTGGACCGCCAAGATGAACGACCTTGATGCCCTGGTCAGTGCTGCGCGCGAGTTGTTTGCGCAAGCCGCCACCCCCGCCGATCTGGAAAACGCCAAAGCCCAGTTTCTGGGCAAGAGCGGTCGTGTGACCGAACTGATGAAGGGCATGGCCGCCCTGAGCGTGGAAGACAAGAAAACCCGTGGTGCAGCGGTCAACGTGGCCAAGCAGGCCATTGAGGCGGCCTTGAACGAGCGCCGCGCCGCTTTGGCCGAGGCCGAGTTGCAGCGCCAGTTGCAGGCCGAGGCGTTGGACGTGACGTTGCCGGGTCGCCAGCGTGGTGTGGGCGGTTTGCACCCCGTGAGCCTGACGCTGGAGCGCATTGAGGCGATTTTTGGCTCGATGGGGTTTGAGGTGGCCGATGGCCCGGAAATCGAGTGCGATTGGTACAACTTTACCGCGTTGAACACGCCCGAAGACCACCCGGCGCGTTCTATGCACGACACGTTCTACGTGGAAGGCGGCAGCCCTGAAGCACCCAATCTGCTGCGTACCCACACCAGCCCGATGCAAGTGCGCCATGCGGTGCAGCATGTGCAGCGCCACCGTGGCACCAGCGAAGGCCTGTTTGCGGGCGATATGCCCGAAATCCGCGTGATCGTGCCGGGCCGTACGTACCGCGTGGACAGCGATGCAACCCATTCGCCGATGTTCCACCAGTGCGAAGGCCTGTGGATTGGCGAGAACATCAGCTTCAAGGATCTGAAGTTCGTGTTCACGGATTTTTGCCGTACCTTTTTCGAATCGGACGATTTGGTGTTGCGGTTCCGCCCCAGTTTCTTCCCGTTCACAGAGCCGAGTGCGGAAATCGACATTGCGTTTGCCAGCGGGCCGCTGGCCGGGCGCTGGTTGGAGGTGGGCGGTTGTGGCCAAGTCCACCCGAACGTGGTACGCAACATGGGTCTTGACCCCGAACGCTACATTGGCTTTGCGTTTGGCATGGGGCCGGATCGCCTGACCATGCTGCGCTATGGTGTGAACGATTTGCGCCTGTTTTTTGACGGTGACATCCGTTTCCTGAGCCAATTCCGCTGATTGTTGCGCCACCGTTACTGGAGAGTTTTGTCATGCAATTTCCTGAGTCCTGGTTGCGCGAATTTTGCAACCCGCCGCTGAACACCCAGCAATTGGCCGACGCGTTGACGATGGCCGGTCTGGAAGTCGAAGAATGTGTGCCGGTGGCCCCGCCGTTTGCCAAGATTGTGGTGGGCGCGATTGTGGCCGCCGAACAGCACCCCAACGCCGACCGCCTGCGCGTGTGTCAGGTGGATGTGGGGCAAGGCGAGCCGCTGCAAATTGTGTGCGGTGCGCCCAATGCGCGCGTCGGCATCAAAGTGCCCGCTGCTTTGGTGGGGGCCGAATTGCCGCCCGGCGACGACGGCAAACCGTTTGCCATCAAGGTGGGCAAGCTGCGCGGCGTGGAAAGTTACGGCATGTTGTGTTCGGCGCGTGAACTCAAGCTGTCCAACGAGAACGCTGGCCTGCTGGAGTTGCCTGAAGATGCGCCGGTGGGCACCAGCATCCGCGATTATTTGCAGCTGGACGACCAATTGTTCACGCTCAAACTGACACCGAATTTGGCGCATTGCCTGAGTGTGTTCGGGATTGCGCGCGAAGTGGCGGCCTTGACCGGCGCACCGTTGCAAACGCCGACCTTTGCGGCGCAGCCGGTGCAGCACGATCAGGTGTTGCCGGTGCAGGTGCAAGCCCCCGATTTGTGTGGCCGTTTTGCCGGGCGCGTGGTCAAGGGCATCAACCCGCAGGCCCAAACGCCGCAGTGGATGGTGGACAGGCTGGCACGTTGTGGCCAGCGCAGTGTGTCGGCGTTGGTGGACATTTCGAACTACGTGATGTTCGAGCTGGGCCGTCCATCGCACATTTTTGATCTGGACAAGCTCCATGGCGGCTTGCAGGTGCGCTGGGGCCGTGCGGGTGAACAGGTCAAGCTGCTCAATGGCAACACCGTGACGGTGGACGAAACCGTGGGCGTACTGGCCGACGATCAAGGGGTGGAAGCCTTGGCGGGTATCATGGGCGGCGATGCCACTGCCGTGGGTGACGACACGCGCAATGTGTTCATCGAAGCTGCGTTCTGGTGGCCCAAGGCCGTGGCAGGGCGTTCGCGCCGCTTCAACTTCAGCACCGACGCGGGGCACCGTTTTGAGCGTGGTGTGGATCCGCAGTCGTTGGTGGAGCATATCGAACGCATCACCCAACTGGTGCTGGAGATTTGCGGTGGCGAAGCGGGCCCGGTGCAAGACCAGGTGGTGAACGTGCCCCAGCCGCAGCCTGTAACGCTGCGTGTGGCCCGCGCCAACAAGGTGATTGGCATGGTGTTGACGCAACAGCAGTGCGCCGACGCGCTGCGCAGCCTGAGTCTGCCGGTGGTGGAGGGCGAGGGCACTGTGACCGTTACGCCGCCGTCGTTCCGCTTTGACTTGCAGATCGAAGAAGACCTGATCGAAGAGGTGGCGCGCGTCATCGGTTACGAGAATTTGCCGCATACGCCACCGCAAGCGCCGGTGACGGCCAAGATTCGCCCAGAAAACCGCCGTGGCCCGTTTGCGGTGCGCCGCCAACTGGCACAGTTGGGGTACCAAGAAACCATCAACTTCAGTTTTGTGGAAGAGCGTTGGGAACGTGATTACGCGGGCAACGCCGACCCCATCAAGCTGCTGAACCCCATTGCCAGCCACCTGAGCGTGATGCGCTCGTCGCTGCTGGGCAGCTTGCTGCACGTGCTCAAGTTCAACACCGACCGCAAGGCCGCGCGGGTGCGCGTGTTCGAGATTGGGCGCGTGTTCCGCAAGGACGCGACTGTGCCCGACAGCGTGACCACCGTGGCCGGGTTTGACCAACCCCTGCGCGTGGCGGGTCTGGCCTGGGGCGATGCGGTACCGCAGCAATGGGGATTGCCCGCGCAGCCGGTCGATTTCTTCGAAGTCAAGGGCGATGTGGAAGCCTTGCTGGCCCCGCGTGTGCCGACGTTTGAGGCCGCTGAACACCCGGCGATGCACCCAGGCCGTTGCGCTCGTGTGTTGATTGATGGTCAGCCGGTGGGCTTTGTGGGTGAGTTGCACCCGCGTTGGCGGCAGGCCGAAGGCTGGCAGCAAGCGCCGGTGATGTTTGAGTTGGAATTGCCCGCCGTGCTGGCGCGCGATGTGCCCGTGGCGCAGCCTGTGCCGCGCCACCAGCCGGTGGAGCGCGACATTGCGGTGGTGGTGCAAGAGCGCATCACGCACGCGGAGTTGATGGCCGCTGTCCACGCTGCGCCCAGCCAGGGCTGGCTCCAGGGCGCGGTGCTGTTCGACGTGTACCGCCCCAAGAAGGGCGTAGAAGCGCCGGGCTTGGCCGCCGACGAGAAGAGCTTGGCCGTGCGCCTGACGCTGGAGCGCGCCGATGCCACCCTGACCGACGAGGACATCGACGGTGTGGTGCAGGCGGTGTTGGCTTCGTTGCAGCAGCGGGTGCAGGCCCGTTTGCGGGGCTAAGGCCATGCCTGCTGCTGCGTCTATTCCGGGCACCAGCGCCCTGCCAGCCCTGACCAAGGCTGAACTGACCGAGGTGCTGTGCGACAACATGGCGTTGGACAAAGCCGCAGCCAAAGAGGTGGTGGATGCCTTTTTTGAGCTGATGCGCGATGCGCTGGCGCAGGGGGAGGAGCTCAAGCTGTCGGGCTTTGGCCAATTTCACCTGCGCCAAAAGTCGTCTCGGCCAGGCCGCAATCCCCGTACTGGCGAGGCGGTGCCGATTGCGGCGCGGCAGGTGGTGACATTTCACGCCAGTGCGCTGCTCAAAGAACGGGTGCAGGCGCGCTTGGGTGGCACAATGACCTGATTCTTCAGTGCAGGAGGGCTTCCACCATGTTTGAGTCGGCAGAAATTGGGCATTGCATCGACAAAAAAACCTTCAAACAGGAGGCCCCCAAACTGCGCAAAGCGTTGTTGGACGCGCAGTACCGTTTGCTGGAGGAGGCCAAGACGGCGGTGGTCATTTTGGTCAACGGTGTGGATGGTGCGGGCAAGGGTGAGACGGTCAACATTCTCAACGAGTGGATGGATCCGCGCCACATCCGCACCGAGGCTTTTGGCCCGCTGGCCCGCAGCGAGGCACTGCAACACCCCGAGCTGTACCGCTTTTGGCAGGTGTTGCCGCCCAAAGGCCACATCGGCATTTTGTTTGGTTCGTGGTATTCCGACCCAATTGAAGCGCGCGTACACGGTGAGGACAAGCAAGACCGTTTTGCACGACGGCTGGAGCGCATCCGCCAGTTTGAACGCATGCTGGTGGCCGAAGGTGTGGTGCTCATCAAGCTGTGGTTTCACTTGTCCAAGTCGGCGGCCAAAACGCGCCTGAAGGCGCTGGCCTCCGACCCCAAAACCGCTTGGCGCGTGACACCGCAGGAATGGGACAACCTCAAGCACTACAAAGAGTTTGTGGAGGTCAGCGATGAGGCGTTGCGTAAAACCAGCATCGGCCAAGCGCCGTGGGTGGTGATTGAAGGCACCGACCCAGCCTACCGCTATTTGACCGCAGGTCGCCATTTGCTGCATGTGTTGCAGGCGCACACTGGCCAAGCACCTCAGCCGCCGTTGGCTGCCTTGCCTGCGCCATTCCACGTGCCAGAGGCCACGCCGACCGAGGCACCTGTGCCCGCACGCAAAAAACGCGCCGCTCCA
>JBLIZX010000128.1:0-2870 GCA_048860285.1 Macromonas sp.
CTCGCGCTTGGAGCGGCTTTCCACAAAGTAGCCGTAGGCCATGTTCAGCGCCGTGGCCAGCACCACCGCCAGCACCAGTGTGGCCAGCGGCAACACCAGCAGGTGTTGCTGGTACAGCCACAGGTTGATGCCCACCAGCGCGGCCCCGGTGGCGCTGCTCAGGGCCAGTCCACCCCACGCACTCAACAGGGGCAGCCCCACCGCCAGCAGCAGCCCCAGCAGGGCCAGTGCCACCATTTCATAGCCTTGGGCGTAGTCCGGGCGCACGGGCAGGCGGCCATCCAGCAGCGCCGACAGGATGTTGGCGTGCGTCTCCACGCCCGGATACACCTCACCCACTGGCGTGGCGCGCATGTCCATCAGGCCCGGCGCGGTGGTACCCAGCAGCACCACTTTGTCTTGCAACGCCCCTGCAGGCAGGCGGCCTTGTAGCACGTCGCTGGCCGACCAGTAGCGAAACGACCCGCCCTGCGGCCCACCCGGCCCCCGGTACGGCACCAGCGTGGCCACCCGATGATCGACCGGAATGGCCAGCGCGTTGCCGTCCTGTTGCAGTTGCACGCTTTCCAGGTAGGGGTAGTCCACACCGCTGCGGGCGGGGTAGCCGGGGGCCACGGCTGGCAGGCCCAGCAACAGCCGGAACATCCCCAACGCCAGCGATTCGTAATACCCGCTGCCATACTGTGCCAGCAACGGCAAGGCGCGCACCACGCCATCGTTGTCCACCACGGGGTTAAAGAACCCCGCCAGTGGCGCAGCCTGGGCCAGTGGCGTAATGTTGCTGCCGTAACCGCTCCATTGCGTGACGGCAAAGCGCCGTTCGCCCAGCGCCTGTTGTTGCAACACGGGCGCTGGCAAGCTGCCCGAATGGCGCGCGGTGGCATCGTGCTTGAAGTAGTAGCCCAGCACCACAGGCCGGTTTTGCAACGCTTGGGCAAAACGCTGGTCGTAGTCCAACTGCGGGGCCAGTGTGGCCAACTGCTGGGCAAAGCCGGGCTGGTCGCGCAACGCACCAGTGGCCAACGCCTGCAACTGCGCCAGGCCTGAGCTGGCATCGGCTTCGGCAAACACCACGTCCATGCCCAGTGCGGCAATCTGTTGTTGCTCGAACAGCGTGTCCATCAACCGTGCCAGATGGTGGCGCGACCACGGCCATTGGCCCACCTCGGCCAGGCTTTTTTCGTCCAAATCCACAATGGCGATACGCTCGTCCAGCGTGCGCGGCATGAAGGCCCGCAGCCGCATGTCGTACACCATCGCTTCGAGCCGCTCCAGCGCCTCCAGCCGCCACCATTCACCCGCGTGCAGCAGCATCACCAGCACGGGCAGCAAGGTCAGGCACAAACGTGCGGTGTGTTTTAACGTGTAACGCATGCGGGGCTGGGCCGTGGTCGTTGCATTGTTGCAGCAGCATGGCGTGCGGGGGCCGGACACACCATCGCACCAGACCTTGCCGCCGCGAGCGTTACAACACGAAGTCGGTGTTGGCCAGCGTGGTGATGCCCGTCAGGGCAATCGAGAACTCCGCTGTCGCGTCGGCATCGGTGTTGCCGTACAGCACGCCCGCATTCAGCCTGAGCTGACCGGCCTTGGTGAAGGCTACGTTGGCACCAATCAAGCCTATGAAGGCCTGATTGCCTGCCAGTGTGGTGTTGGCATCGATGGTGGAGAGGTCAATCTTGTCCTGACCACGCACGAAGTCGGTGATGATGTCGCGTGTGGTCGTGGTCAGGCCCGATTCAGCCAATGTGTTGAACTTGAACACGTCATTGCCCGCACCGCCCGTGAGTACATCCTTGCCAGCGCCACCGGTCAGGATGTCGTTGCCCTCATTGCCATTCAAGGTATCGTTGCCAGCATCACCGTTGAGGCGGTTGGCCGCAGCGTTGCCTGTCAGCGTGTTGGCCAGAGCGTTGCCTGTGAGGTTGCCCGCGACGGTGCCCTGCACCACACCTTTTTCGACGTTGGCACTCAAGGTGTAGGCGAGCAATGTGCTGAACACCGTGTCGGTGCCTCCAGCCAGCGCCTCGTTGACCACGTCGCTGGCATGGTTGACGTAGTAGGTGTCGTTGCCATTGCCCCCGGTCATGGTGTCTGCGCCTGCGCCGCCGTTGAGGACGTTGGCAGCAGCGTTGCCGGTCAGCTTGTCGTTGTATTTGGAGCCGGTCAGGTTTTCGATGTTGAGCAGGGTATCGATACCTGCGCCGCCAGTGTTTTGCGCTGTATTGCTGGCCAGCGTTACAGTGACGGCAGCTGTAGCGTTGGCATATGACACGGTATCGATACCAGCACCACCCTCAATCGCGTCGTTACCGATAGTGCTCAACAGCACGTTGTTGCTGCTGTTGCCTGTAATGGTGTTGACGGCAGCCGTGACCGCAGCAGTAGTGCTACTGGTGACGGCCTCAGCGGTGCCTTGGCCGTCGGTGTAGCTGGCGGTAACGCTGATGGTCTTGCCCACATCGGCTTGACCGAGCGTGTAGGTCGACCCAGTAGCCCCAGTGATGACGGTGCCGTTGGCCTTCCATTGGTAGCTGATGGTGCCAAGACCGTCCACGTCGGCCAAGGTGTTGGTTACGGTCAGCGTCTGACCTTGAATGGCGGTTCCTGTGACTACGACCAAGCCCGCCGGGGGAGTATTTACATTTTCATACGCTGTTGAAACGCGTAGTGTGTAGGTTCCGGTACCTGCGTTCATCAAATCGGAAACACTCAGGTAGTAGTTGCCTGACACAGTCGCGGCATACGACATCAGTGGGTCGCCACCAGTTCCTCCGTTGTAAGCCGTAGTCCCAGTATACGACCCATTCGGGCCGTAGAGTTTCAGGTAAGCTTCCGCCGATCCTGTGCCCAAAGTGCCGCCACCACCG
>JBLIZX010000129.1:0-2203 GCA_048860285.1 Macromonas sp.
CCTAGGACATCACCCTTTCACGGTGAGTACCGGGGTTCGAATCCCCGTAGGGTCGCCACTACCAGGAGTGGTAGTTCAGTTGGTTAGAATACCGGCCTGTCACGCCGGGGGTCGCGGGTTCGAGCCCCGTCCACTCCGCCAATACACACCAAACCCTTGCAATCTTGTGTTGCAAGGGTTTTTTGTTGCTTGTTTGTTGTCAAAACCGTGCCCAACCCAATACCATTGCCAGATGAACTGAATCAGGTGGCCTGATGTGTGCAAGGTGTTGGTAAATCCAACGTAGTCGAAAGCATCCCATGATCCAAATCACGGTGAACGGACGACAGGTTGAGGTTGAGCCGGGGGCGACGTTGCTCGACGCGGCCCAGCAGGCGGGCGTGCATGTACCCACGCTGTGCCACTACCCGCGCCTGCCATCCCGTGCGGTGTGTCGCATGTGTTTGGTGGGGGTGCAGGGCAACCCGCGCCTGCAACCAGCTTGCGTCACGCTGGCGGCCGATGGCGACGTGGTCAGCACCGATACCGGGGCATTGCAGGCATTTCGTCGGTTGAATGTGGAATGGCTGCTGGCGCGCCACCCCAACGACTGCATGCGTTGCGAGGTGAACGGGGCGTGTCAGTTGCAGCGTCTGGTCAACGATCTGGGGGCCGGTGACGATTGGGACAAAATCGCACGCGGCGCGCCGGAGCATCCGAACCACCCGCTGATGGACCACACTTCACCCAGCATCTGGCGCGATTTGGACAAGTGCGTGGAGTGTGGCCTGTGTGCCCAGGCCTGTGGCGAGCCCGGCCAGCAGCAGTTTGTGATCGGTTTTGCCGAGCGCGGCTCGGACCGTTTGCCCGTGACGGTATTTGATCAGCCGTTGGCGCAGACCGCGTGCATTTCCTGCGGACAATGTACCTTGGTATGCCCGACGGGGGCCTTGATAGAGACCCCGCATTGGCACGAGGTGTTGCAAACGCTGGACGCACGCCGGCGGGTGGCGGTGGTGCAGGTGGCACCCGCCACGCGGGTGGCCATCAGCGAAGAATTTGGCATGCCGCCGGGTACGGTCAGCACGGGCCGGATGATCAACGCTTTGCGGCGACTGGGTTTTGATTACGTGTTCGACACCAACTTTGCCGCCGATTTGACCATTATGGAAGAGGGCTCCGAACTGTTGGCGCGTTTGCGCAGCGGTCAGGCCTTGCCATTGTTTACGTCTTGTTGTCCCGGCTGGGTAAACTGGGTGGAGCTGCACCGGCCCGACTTGTTGCCGCTTCTGAGCACCACCAAGTCGCCGCAGCAGATGCACGGTGCCCTCACCAAGCGCGGCCCGTTTGCCCGTGGGCTGGGGCCGGACTTTGCCAACGGCACCACCGAGCCTTATGTGGTGAGTGTGATGCCTTGCACAGCCAAGAAGGACGAGGCCATGCGGCCTGGGGTCACAGGGGATGTCGATCGGGTGCTGACGACGCGCGAATTGGCCCGCATGATCCGGGCGCGCGGCATCGTGTTTCACGCCTTGCCCGAGGATGGCGTGTTCGATAACCCCTTGGGCGAAAGCACGGGCGCGGCCCAGATCTTTGCCGCTTCGGGGGGGGTGATGGAGGCGGCAGTGCGCACCGTGGCGCACCTGCTGGGGCAGGCCGACGCGCTGCCGCTGGAATGGCACGCGTTGCGGGGTGTCGATCCCGGCATCAAAACGGCACAGATTGCGGGTGTGGGCCAGGTGGCCATTTGCAATGGTATCGCCGCGTTGCAACACTTGTTGGCCACGGAAAACTGGCGCGAGGACTACGTAGCGATTGAAGTCATGGCCTGTGTCGGCGGGTGTTTGGGTGGTGGTGGGGAGCCGAAATCGATGGATCCACTGATCCTGCACAAGCGTATGCAAGCGGTTTATGCGCTGGATCAGCGTGCGCCACAGCGCCGCTCGTACGAAAATCAGAATGTGCAGCACCTGTATGCCACCGAACTGGTCACCCCCAATTCACCCCAGGCCCACGCCTTGCTGCACACCAGTTACGCCGCTCGGCATTCGCCCCGGCTGCTGCTGATGCGCTTGCTGGACTGCGTGGATCGACGCGATGGCAGGGGGGCTGCCGCCTTGTTTGATCGGGAGGGCACTTGGGTTACCGCATCGCCATTGGGTACCGTGCAAGGTCAGGCCGCCATTCAGGCTTTGGTCGAAACCGCCTTGCCGCCGCGCCAGTT
>JBLIZX010000130.1:0-3562 GCA_048860285.1 Macromonas sp.
GCCGACTACGTTGCAGGGGCCTAAGTCATGCAAAAACCTGTTTGTCCAAAGTCCCTCCCCTATTACTAATGGCGTAGCCCATGCTCCAGCGAAGCTGGTCTTTCGCTGGCTTTGTGTTGCTGCTCTCTCGCGATAGCACGATGCTGGTGGAGCGCCTTGAGGCTGTGTTTCGTGACCGTAAACATGATCAAACTTAATTGGAGAACTCATGCTCACCCTCCTTCGATTTGCGAAGCAAATTGCAAGGAGGCACCGAAGCGCAGCGGAGGTCAGAGCGAGGTGCGTCCGGAGCGTGTTGATCGCATTGTCTTTGTTTGCGCGTGATGATGTTTTTTTTTAGCAGTAGGGGTTGCGCGCAATTTTCGCCTGCGTCGTTTTTTTGAAGCAGATCGGTCTGATTGATCCTTAAAGTACAATTTACAGAAACACAGAAAAGGAGAAAAACATGATCTTTGGCATCCTGAACCAGGGGTCGTCTCAGAAAACGGAATTTAAAGCACTCTAGCGGACGGCGCGTGCCTGCTGTGGGGGTCGCTGTAGAAAACGGAATTTAAAGTACGTTAAGCCTTGGGAAGCGTGCGCAGTGGCCTGAACTTGCCTACACCGGCCTTGGTACTGTTGCGCCAGACATAATCGCCCGTCAGATTGATGTGCTCCCAGCCTAATGGGGACAGGTGTTGCAGTAGCGAGGTGTCCACAGCAAGCCCATGGGCCTGCAACGCAGCGATGGCTCGCTCTAGGTAGACCGTGTTCCACAACACGATAGCTGCAGTCACCAGATTGAGACCGCTGGCGCGGTAGCGCTGCTGCTCGAAACTGCGGTCACGGATTTCGCCCAGTCGGTTGAAGAAGACTGCTCTAGCCAGCGCGTTGCGCGCCTCGCCCTTGTTCAGACCGGCATTGACCCGACGGCGTAGCTCCACACTTTGCAGCCAGTCTAGGATGAAAAGCGTGCGCTCAATGCGGCCCAGCTCGCGCAGCGCGACGGCTAGCCCGTTTTGACGTGGGTAGCTCCCCAGCTTGCGCACCATCAGCGAGGCCGTCACTGTGCCCTGCTTGATGGATGTGGCAAGCCGTAGGATTTCATCCCAGTGGGTACGAATCAGCTTGATCTTCAGCCGCTCACTGCTGAGCATCGGTTTAAGCCCTTCATAAGCGGTGTCCCCAAGTGGGACAAACAACTTGGTTTCGCCCAGGTCACGGATACGTGGCGCAAAGCGAAAGCCCAGCAGGTGCATCAAGCCAAAGACATGATCGGTGAAGCCCGCAGTGTCGGTGTAGTGCTCCTCAATCCGTAAATCCGACTCGTGGTACAGCAAGCCATCGAGCACATAGGTGGAATCGCGCAGCCCGACATTGACCACCTTGGTACTGAAGGGCGCGTACTGGTCAGAGATGTGGGTGTAGAACGTCCGTCCAGGCTCGGAGCCATATTTCGGGTTGACGTGCCCGGTGCTTTGCGCCTTGCTGCCGGTACGAAAGTTCTGGCCGTCTGACGACGATGTGGTGCCGTCGCCCCAGTGCTCGGCCAACGGTTGCCGGAACTGGGCATTCACCAGGTTGGCCAGGGCTGCGTTGTAGGTTTCGTCCCGAATGTGCCAAGCTTGCAGCCAGGCCAACTTGGTATGTGTGGTGCCGGGGCAGGATTCGGCCATTTTGGACAAGCCTAGGTTGATCGCATCAGCCAGAATGGCTGTCATCAACAGGATTTTGTCCTTGGCCAGGTCGCCGGTTTTGAGGTGGGTGAAGTGGTTGGTAAAGCCTGTCCACCCATCCACCTCCATCAGCAGCTCGGTAATTTTGACGTGGGGTAGTAAGGCGGCCGCTTGGTCGATCAGCGACTGGGCTTCATCGGGTACTGCCGCATCCAAGGGAGTAATTTTTAAGCCCGTCGCCGTGGTGATGATGGCATCCGGTAGCTCGTTGGCCAGCGCCATACGGTTGGTTTGGGCCAACTGTGACTCCAGCAGCGTCAGACGTTCCTGGAGGTACTGGTCACAATCGGTGGGAATGGCCAGTGGCAAGGCATTGGCCAGTTGCATGGTGATGAACTTTTCAGACGGCACCAGGTACTCATCGAAGTCCTTGAACTGCCGAGAACCCTGCACCCACACATCACCAGAGCGCAGTTTGTTCTTCAGTTCCGACAGGGCGCACAACTCATAGAAGCGCCGGTCGAAACCGGCCTGCGTTTTGACCAGCCGTGCCCAACGCGGGGTGATGAATTTGCTGGGCGCATCCGTGGGCACCTGTTTGGCATTGCTGGTGTTCATTGAACGCAAGGTCTCGACGGCATCCAGCACATCTTTGGCTGCGGGCGCAGCCCGCAACTTGAGCACCTCTAGGAACGTCGGCGCGTACCGTCGCAAGGTGGCATAGCCATCCCCCATGCGGTGCAGGAAGTCAAAGCTCGCTGGTTGGGCCAGCACCTGCGCCTCACTGACGCTTTCTGTGAAGTCGGCCCAGGGCAAGATGGATTCGATGGCGGCGAATGGGTCAGCGCCGGATTTCTTGGCCTCAATCAGCGCCAAACCGATTCGGCCATACAGGCGCACCTTGTCGTTGATAGCCTTGCCCGACGCTTGGAACTGCTCTGCATGCTTGTGCTTGGCTGTGCTGAACAGCTTGGTAATGATGTGGTCGTGCAAATCGATGATTTCATCAATCACCGTGGCCATGCCCTCAATGGCAAGCGCCACCAGGGTGGCGTAGCGACGCTGTGGCTCGAACTTGGCCAAGTCAAAGGCTCGCATCTGCCCACCTTCGCGGGCAATCTTGAGTAGGCGGTTTTGGTGTACAGCCTGCTCGATGCCAGCAGGCAAGTCCAGTGCTTGCCATGCCTTTAGCCGCTCGATGTGCTCCAGCATGTGGCGTGAATTGGGCTTTTTGGGAGATAGGCGCAACCAAGCCAGTTTGGTGGTCTTGCCGCCTTCTTTATGCGTGAGCAATTCATCCAAGCGCTGGCGGTGGGCACGGGTCAGTGGATCTGACAGCACCGCATGGATGTGTTTGTTGGCTCGGGTGATGGCTTCGGCACAAATGCGCTCTATGACATCAACGGTTGGCAGCAAGATGCCCTTGCTGCGCAGGGAATCAGCCAAGGCGTGGGCCAGCACAATGCCCTTGTCGGTTTGCAAGGCCAGTTCGTTCAAGCTGTGGACTGCGGCCCGATAGTGGCTTAACGTGGTGAACGACTCAAAGCCATAAGCAGCTTGGAGTTCCAAAATATGTTCACGCCGTGTTTCGGCACGCTGGCGACCGTAGTCATTCCACATCTCCTTTGGAAGTTTCAACTCGTTCGCCACCAGCGCCAGTAAGTGGGCGGATGGTTCGGCATCTATGCCCAGCAAGATACCGGGGTAGCGCATGTAGCACAGCAAAACTGCAAAGCCCAATCGGTTTTGAGCACCACGATGCTGACGGATGAGTGCCAGATCCGTGTCGTTGAAGGTGTACAGGCGGATCAGCTCATCTCCAGCAGTCGGAACGGCCAGTAAGCCCTCGCGCTCGGTGGCGGAGAGGATCGAACGGCGGGGCATATGGCCTCCTTCTTCATAAAACG
>JBLIZX010000131.1:0-2365 GCA_048860285.1 Macromonas sp.
AGCGTGCCGTTGAGCTGCTGCGTGGACGACACGCGCAGCTCGTCCAGCCCGCTGGTGGTGGCCTGCAGGCGCGTGGCCAGATCCTCGGCGCTGGTCAGGGCCACGGCGCGCGCGGTCAGGTCGGTAGGCGACGAGGCCACGTCCACCCAGGCGTTGAGCGCGCCGTTGATGACCTCGCCCATGCCGGTCTCGCCCATGGGGAACAGCTCCTCAAGCTGCTGCAGGCGCATGTAGTGCACGGCGTCGCCCGCGGCCACGGACTGGGTGGCCTGCGCCTCGCGCGTCAGAAAGCCGCTGTACTGGCGCTCCACGCTGGCCACGTTCACGCCCTGGCCAAAGAAGTTGAGGCTGGAGCCCAGCTGGCTGCCGGTGCGGGCTTGCATGTCCACCGTCTGGCGCGTGTAGCCCTCGGTGGTGGCGTTGGCAATGTTGTGGCCTATCACCTCAAACGCAGCCCAGTTGCTGGTGACGGCGCTGCGGGCAATGTTGAGGCTGTTGTTGCTGCTCATGGCTAAGTCCTATCCGGTGTATTAAGTGGCGGTGCGCTGCAAATTCATGGCGGTGTTGATGACACGGCTGAGCTTGTTGGCGTATTGCGGGTCGGTGGCGTAACCCGCTTTTTGCAGGTTGGCGGCAAAACTTTGTGGTGAATGCAAGTTGTCCATCACTTTGGCGTAGCGCGGATTGTTGCCAATCAGGCGAGCGTAATCGCGGAACGAGTCGGCATAGGAGTCGTAGGCCCGGAACTTGGCCACCACCTTGCGCGGCTGACCACCAATGTACTCGGTGGTGGTAATTTCCGCCACCTTGCCGTTCCAGCCCGGCCCCGCCTTGATACCAAACAAGTTGAAGCTGTTGCTGCCATCGGCACTTTTGATCTGGCTGCGGCCCCAACCGGTTTCGTGTGCGGCCTGCCCCAGCATGAACGCTGCCGGAATACCCGATTCACGCGCCACCTGCTGGGCCGCTGCGTTGTGCTGCCCCACAAACGTGGCCGCATTGGCGTTGCCTCCGGTGTCTCCACCGCCGTTGGCCGCACCTACCGAACGCGCTTGGGCCGCAACCGCCGCCACCGTGCTGCGCGCCTCACGGCCCGACCAAGTGGTCGACGACGATGCACCACCACTCTGCCCCGAGCTGTTGTTCGGGGCAATTTGCTGCGATAACTGCCGTTCAATCATTTCACTCAAGCCTCGGGGCAGGCCCACCATTTGTTGGGCGTACTGCTGGTCGAGCATATCAGTGGCAAAGTCGCCTTGCTCACTTTCCATCAACCCGCTTTTCATCGTCGCATCGCGCATACTCTTGAGCAATTCACGCATGAACAGGGCTTCAAACTGACGGGCGGTCTCTTTGATGGCGGCTTTGCTGTCTTTGCCCGCCAAGGCGTTCAAACCATTGAGTGCTTTGCTGTCGGCGGCCAAACCGCGCTGACCGGCCAAGGATACGGTGCTGCTGCTCAAGTCCATGTCAGATCACCTCCAACTCAGCGTTAAGGGCACCCGCCGATTTGATGGCCTGCAAAATGGCCACCAAATCTTGCGGGGTAATACCCATGCTGTTCAAAGCGCGTACCACGTCGGAGAGTTGTGGAGCGGCACTCAACTGCATGAGTTTTCCGCCATCTTGCGTAATGGTGACATTGGCTTTTTCCGACTCCACTGTGCGCACGTTGGAGTTGTTGTTGCCCGTCAATGGGTTGGGTTGGCTCACCGCAGGCGTAGATTCCACGCTGATGGTCAAATTGCCATGTGCCACCGCACACGCCCCCAAACTGACGGCTTGGTTCATCACAATCGAACCGGTGCGGGAATTGACCACGACCCGTGCTTCAGGTGTGGGCAAATCCAAATTCAACTCTTCCAGATCGGCCAAAAAAGCGACCCGCGCATCAGGGTTTTGTGGCGCACGTACCCGCACCACCCGACCATCCAACGCCTGCGCTGTGCCACCGCCTTTGGACTGATTGATGGCCGCCGCCACCCGACGCGCCGTCTGGAAATCCGCCGACTTGACACCTAATTCGATAAAATCGCCCTGCAAAAAAGGCGTGGGCACCGCGCGTTCTACTTGCGCTCCGTCGGGGATACGGCCTGCGTTCAAGTGGTTGACCTGCACACTGCTTTTGCCGTCTTTGGAACTGCCACCAGCCCCCCCCACCAACAGGTTGCCCTGCGCCAGCGCATAAATTTGGCCATCCACCCCACGCAACGGGGTGCTGATGAGGGTGCCGCCGCGCAGTGATTTGGCATCGCCTATGGACGATACCGTCACATCGATGGCCTGCCCTGGGCGCGCAAATGCGGGCAATTGTGCCGTGACCAGCACGGCGGCCACGTTGTCGCTTTTGGTACCGGGCGGAATG
>JBLIZX010000132.1:0-5473 GCA_048860285.1 Macromonas sp.
GCTTCCAAGAAGCTGGCCAACGAGGCCCAGGTCAACACCATTCCGGGTTACAACGACCCGATTGCCAACGCCGAAGCTGCGGTCGAGATCGCCAAGGGTATCGGCTATCCGGTGATGATCAAAGCCTCCGCGGGTGGTGGCGGCAAGGGCTTGCGCGTGGCCTTCAACGACAAGGAAGCCTTGGAAGGCTTTACCGCTTGTCAGAACGAAGCGCGCAACAGCTTTGGCGACGACCGCATCTTTATTGAAAAGTTTGTGGAGCAGCCACGCCACATCGAAATCCAGATTCTTGGCGACAGCCACGGCAACGTGGTGTACCTCAACGAGCGCGAGTGCTCCATCCAGCGTCGCCACCAGAAGGTGATTGAGGAAGCACCGTCGCCCTTCATCAGCGAAGAAACCCGCAAGGCGATGGGTGAGCAGGCTGTGGCATTGGCCAAGGCCGTGAAATACCAGTCCGCCGGCACGGTGGAATTTGTGGTGGGCAAGAACCAGGATTTCTACTTTCTGGAGATGAACACCCGCTTGCAGGTGGAACACCCTGTCACCGAGTGCATCACCGGGCTGGACTTGGTGGAACAGATGATCCGCGTGGCCGCCGGCGAGAAGCTCAACCTGCGTCAAGAAGACATCAAGCGCGACGGTTGGGCCATTGAGTGCCGTATCAACGCCGAAGACCCGTTCCGCAACTTTTTGCCATCCACAGGCCGCTTGGTGCGTTTCACGCCACCGGCTGAAACCATGTGGCAGGCCGATCCGTCGCAGAAGTACGGTGTGCGCGTCGATACCGGCGTGTTCGAGGGTGGCGAGATCCCGATGTACTACGATTCGATGATCGCCAAGCTCATCGTACATGGCAAAGACCGCAACGACGCAATCGCCAAGATGCGCGAGGCGCTCAACGGTTTTGTTATCCGTGGCATCAACAGCAACATCCCGTTCCAGGCGGCGCTGTTGGCGCACCCAGACTTTGTGTCGGGCAACTTCAACACCGGCTTCATTGCGCACCATTACGCCGGTGGCTTCCACGCCGAGGACGTGCCGCACGACGACGAGGACTTGCTGGTGGCACTGGCTGCGTTTGTGCGCCGCAAGTCGCGCCAGCGTGCTTCGGGCATGTCGGGTCAATTGCCTGGCTACGGTATCAAGGTCGAAAAAGCCTACACCGTGGTCAGCTTGTCGCGCGATGGACAACACCGCCACACCAGCGTGCAGGTGGACGATGGCGATACCGCCACCTCGGCCACCGCTTACGTCAATGGCAAGCGTTACCACATCTGTTCCGCCTCGCGCCTGAACGATATTGTCATCACCGGCACGGTGAACGGCAACCCGTTTACCGCGCAAATTGAGCGCGGTACGGCCCGCAATCCGCTGGCGCTGGTGGTGCAGCACAATGGCACCAAGCTGGAGTGCATGGTCATGTCGCCGCGTGCGGCCGAGCTGCAAGCCATGATGCCGTTCAAGGCTCCGCCGGACATGAGCCGCTTTGTGCTGTCGCCGATGCCCGGTTTGCTGGTGGATGTGGCGGTGCAGGTCGGCCAGAAGGTGCAGGCGGGCGAACGCGTGGCCGTCATCGAAGCCATGAAGATGGAAAACGTGCTGTTTGCCGCCGCCGATGGCGTGGTGGCCAAGGTGTTGGCCAACAAGGGCGAATCGCTGGTGGTGGATCAGCCGATTGTGGAGTTTGAGAAATGAGCCAGCGTCCGTTCAAGGTGCTGGGCATCCAGCAAATTGCCATCGGTGGCCCCGACAAGACCCGCTTGCAAAAGCTGTGGGTGGACATGTTGGGGCTGGAAGTCACCGGCACGTTCAAGAGCGAACGCGAGAACGTGGACGAGGACATCTGCGCGATGGGCACGGGCCCGTTCAAGGTCGAGGTGGACTTGATGCAGCCGCTCGATCCCGATAAAAAGCCCGCTGTCCACGCCACGCCGCTCAACCACGTGGGGCTGTGGATCGACGACTTACCTAAGGCCGTGGAGTGGCTCACCGCCCAAGGGGTGCGCTTTGCACCGGGCGGTATCCGTAAGGGTGCGGCGGGTTTTGATATTTGCTTTTTACACCCCAAGGCCAGCGACGAGTTTCCGATCGCCGGTGAGGGCGTGTTGATTGAGTTGGTGCAGGCACCGCCCGAGGTGGTGCAGGCATTTGCTACATTGGCGGGATGAATTCCAGCCCCGTCAGTTCCAACGCCGAATGGCAACGCCGCACGCTGGCCAGCGTGTGGCACCCGTGTACCCAGATGCAGCGCGCCGAGGTGGTGCCGCCGTTGCCGATTGCCCGCGCCAGTGGCCCGTGGCTGTTCGACCAAGACGGACAACGCTACTTCGATGCCAACAGCAGCTGGTGGGTCAACCTGTTTGGCCACGCCGATGAGCGCATCAACACCGCGCTCAAGGCGCAGCTTGACACGCTGCCGCACGTGATGCTGGCCGGGTGTACCCACGCCCCGGCGGTGGAATTGGCCGAACGCCTGTCGGCACGCACAGGTGGCGTGCTGGGGCACGCTTTTTACGCCAGCGATGGCGCTTCGGCGGTGGAAATTGCGCTGAAGATGAGTTTCCATTACTGGCGCAACGTGGGGCAGGGCGACAAGCGCGGGTTTGTGTGCCTGCGTCAGGGCTACCACGGCGAGACGCTGGGCGCATTGGCCGTGACCGACGTGGCCGTGTTCCGCGACGCTTATGACCCGCTGTTGATGCGGTCGCACCAGGTCGCCAGCCCCGATGCACGCCAAGCCCAGCCCGGTGAGGATGCCGCTGCCGTGGCGCAACGCGCAGCCGCCGAGCTGGAAGCCCTGTTGCAGCAACGCCAAGGCCAGATCGCCGCCGTCATCATTGAGCCGCTGGTGCAGTGCGCGGCGGGCATGGCCATGCACGATGCGTCTTACGTCCGGCAAGTGCGTGCGCTGTGCGACCGTTACCAGGTGCATTTGATTGCCGATGAGATTGCGGTCGGTTGTGGCCGCACCGGCACCTTTTTTGCTTGTGAGCAGGCGGGCATCTGGCCCGATTTTGTGTGCCTCTCCAAGGGCATCACGGGCGGTTATTTGCCGTTGTCGCTGGTGTTGACGCGCGATGCGGTGTACCGCGCTTTCCTCTCCGACGACGTGGCGCGCGGTTTTCTGCATTCCCACTCCTACACCGGCAACGCGTTGGCTTGCCGGGCGGCACTGGCTGTCTTAGACCGTTTCGAGCAGGACGACGTGCTGGCGCACAACGCCCAGCAAGCCTTGACGTTGGACGCTGCATTGCAGCCCCTGCAGAAAGACCCACGCATCGAACACTGGCGGCGTTGTGGCATGATATGGGCCTTCGATGTGCGGCCCGAACACGCCCAAGGGCGTTTTGCCGAACGTTTCCACCAGATTGCACGGCGGTACGAGTTGCTGATCCGCCCCATAGGCCGCACCGTGTACCTGATGCCCCCTTACCTGTTGAATGAAGCCCTGTCGCAGTGGCTGGCACAGCGCCTGATGGCGGTGCTGGACGAGGCGACGGCTTGTCTCGATGCTGATTCCCCATCTCCACCGCCAACTGCTTGAACTGGACGCTGCCGGGTTGCGCCGCCGTACCCGCACGGTGGCCAGCCCCTGTGCGCCGCAGGTCATGCTGGCATCGGGTCAGGCGTTGCTGGCCTTTTGCAGCAACGATTATTTGGGTTTGGCACACCATCCCACGTTGGTAGCCGCTTTGAGCGATGGCGTGCAACGCTGGGGTGTGGGCAGTGGAGCATCGCACCTGGTCAGTGGCCATACCCAAGCCCATGCCGAGTTGGAAGACGATCTGGCGCGCTGGTTTGCGCCGCACATTCCGGGCGCGCGCGCACTGGTGCTGGGCAGCGGTTACGCCGCCAACTTGGCACTGATGACCGCTTTGGCCGATGGCCAGACCACGCTGTTTTCCGACAAGCTCAACCACGCCTCTTTGATCGATGGCAGCTTGTTGGCACCGGCGGCCAAGCGGTTGCGCTACCCACATGGCGCGCTGGATGTGCTGGAGCGCCAATTGCGCGCCTGCGACACGCCCATCAAACTCATCGTTACCGATGCGGTGTTCAGCATGGACGGGGATGTGGCCGATGTGCCTGCCTTGCTGGCGCTGGCCGAGGCCCACGACGCTTGGCTGGTGCTGGACGACGCGCACGGCCTGGGTGTGCTGGGCGCGCACGGCCACGGCACCTTGGAGCATTTCGGCTTGTGCAGCGAGCGCCTGATTGTGATGGGCACGCTGGGCAAGGCCGCAGGGGTGGCTGGGGCCTTTGTGGCCGCTCACCCCACCATCATTGCGTGGCTGGTGCAGCGCGCCCGCAGCTACATCTACACCACCGCCATGCCCGCCGTGCAGGCCCACACGCTGCGCGCCAGTCTGGCCCTGATCGAAAGCCCAGAGGGCGATGTGCGGCGCGCCCACCTACGCAGCCTGCTGGCCGAATGGCGGGCTGGGGTGCAACCTTTGCTGGCCCAGCGGCCCGATTGGTCACTGCCGGATTCGTACACCGCCATCCAGCCGCTGGTGGTGGGGGGCAACGAGACCGCGTTGCGGCTGTCGGCTGCGCTGGAGGCGCAAGGGTTGTGGGTGCCCGCCATCCGTCCGCCCACCGTGCCGGTGGGCACGGCGCGTTTGCGCATCACTTTCAGCGCCGCGCACAGCATGGCCGATGTGGCGCAGTTGCTGCACGCTTTGGCCGATGTGGCACAACATCTGGAGCCCGCATGAGCGGTATCAACGGTATTTTTGTGACCGGCACCGACACCGAAGTCGGCAAAACCCACATCAGTGCAGGTTTGTTGCACTGGTTGGGCCTGCGCGGTGTACGGGCCGCAGGCTACAAGCCCGTGGCTGCGGGCATGGAACCCAACGCCGAGGGCGTTTGGATCAACGAGGACGTGGCATTGTTGCAGCGCCACAGCCCGGTGCCAGTGTCGATGGCGCAGGTGGGGCCGTGTCAGTTGCGTACCGCCTGTGCTCCGCACATTGCCGCTGCGTTGGAGCAGCGCCCCATCGATCGCCAAGCCTTGCGCCAAGGGGCCGAGACGCTGGCCGCTCAGGCCGATGTGCTCGTGGTGGAGGGAGCCGGTGGCTTGTGCATTCCGCTGGGGTTGGATTGGGACAGTGCCGACCTGATGGCCGATCTTGCCTTGCCGGTGGTACTGGTGGTGGGATTGCGACTGGGGTGTTTGAACCACGCCATCTTGACCGCCGAAGCCGTGGTGGCGCGCGGTTTGCGTTTGGTGGGTTGGGTGGGCAACACCATAGATCCGGCCATGCCGCACCTGTCCGACAATGTGCGTACCCTGACGCACGAACTGCAACGCCGCCACCAGGTACCGTGCTGGGGCATTGTGCCGCACCTGAGCCCGCCCGATGCCGCCAGCATCGCCCGATTTTTTCATGCCGATGTGTTGCAAGCCCATTTTGGGCCACTGCACGCGCAGGCCGTTTCCTCCGTCTGAACTTCAAGACACCAT
>JBLIZX010000133.1:0-2005 GCA_048860285.1 Macromonas sp.
CAACCGCGACGAGGCCAAGGTCTCCGTGCTGGGCGTGCCCGACACCCCCGGTATTGCGTACCAAATTTTGGGCGCAGTGGCCGATGCCAAGATCGAGGTCGATGTCATCATCCAAAACGTGAGCAAAGAAGGCAAGACCGATTTCAGCTTTACCATCAACCGCAATGATCTGGCCAAGACGCTGGAGCTGCTGAAAGACAAAGTGGTGCCGCAACTGGGTGCTGCCGAGGTGCTGGGCGCCCCCCGCATCTGCAAGGTGAGCATTGTGGGCATCGGCATGCGCAGCCACGTGGGTGTGGCCAGCCGCATGTTCAAGTGCCTGAGCGATGAAAACATCAATATCCAAATGATTTCCACGTCTGAGATCAAAACCTCGGTGGTGCTGGACGAAAAGTACATGGAGCTGGCCGTGCGTGCGCTGCACCGCGAGTTTGGCTTGGATCAGCCGCAAGATTCTTTGGCCAAGGCCTGAGAGGGCTGAAAAATGGCCTCGTTTTGAGGCATAATAATGGCTTACGGAGTGATGACCGAGTGGCCGAAGGTGCTCCCCTGCTAAGGGAGTATGGGATGTAGAGTCTCATCGATGGTTCGAATCCCTCTCACTCCGCCAAATTCAAAACCCACCCAGCAGCAATGTTGAGTGGGTTTTTTGTTGTGGATTTTATTTATGCCACGCACCAAAACTCGCCCAACTTCGGTTCAAATGGCTGACGATACCGACTTGCAATTCACCACCCGGCGGATGGATACCTCCATGTTGGATCCCGCTGCGTGGGCCGCCAGTCAAACGTCGGCGGAGCGTTTCACCGATGCTTTGTGGTTGCAAGAAGGGCTGGCGCAAAACACGCTGGACGCTTACCGGCGCGATTTGCTGCAATTGGGACGCTGGTTGGCCGATACCGGCTCCAAGGGTGTGCGGCCAGGGGCGGTACCACTGGCGTTGGATGAGGCCAAGGAAGACGAATTGCGCGCTTTTCTGGCGTTTGAACTGGACACCACGCGCACCAGCACCGCCAACCGCCGTTTGACGGTGTTCAAGCGTTACTTCCGATGGGCCTTGCGCGAAGGTTGGGTGCAGCTGGACCCTACCCTCAAGCTGTTGCAGGCCCAACAGGCACCGCGTGTGCCGCGTACTCTGACCGAAACCCAAGTGGAACGTCTGTTGCAAGCCCCGCAGGTTGAGCAGCCGTTGGGTTTGCGTGACCGTGCCATGTTGGAGCTGATGTACGCCAGTGGCCTGCGTGTGACCGAACTGGTGTCGTTGCAGGTGTCGGAATTGAGCCTACCCGACCAAGTGTTGCGTATCCGGGGCAAGGGTGATAAGGAACGGCTGGTGCCATTTGGCGATGAGGCCCACCTGTGGTTGCAGCGCTATTTGCGTGAGGCTCGGCCCGCCATCCTTAAGGGTCGTATGACGCACGATGTGTTTGTGACCAACCGTGGCAGCGCCATGACCCGCATCATGTTTTGGATGCTGGTGAAAAAGTACGCCCAGATGGCCGGGGTGACGGTGCCGCTGTCGCCCCACACGCTGCGCCACGCTTTTGCCACCCATTTGCTCAACCACGGCGCGGATTTGCGCGCGGTGCAGTTGTTGCTGGGCCATGCCGACATTTCATCCACCACCATTTACACCCATGTGGCACGCGAACGGCTCAAGCAACTGCACGCCAAACACCACCCGCGCGGGGCGTAGCGCAGGTGGTGTTGGCGGTGTGATGTATCAAGTGCCGGAGTAGGTGTACTTGACGCTGTACGGCACGCTCATGGTGATGGGGCTGGTCAAACTCAGCGTGGCTGAGATGTTGCCCACATTGCCCGAAAACGAGCAACTGTTGATGGTCAACGTGCCACCACTGGAAGCGATGTTGGTGAAGGTGCTGTCGTTTTGCACTGCACCACAGAACTCGGCTTGACTGGCCGGACGCGGCACGCCGTTGATGGTCACAGTGGGCATGGTCATGCCGTTGGCCGCGACTTCTACGGTCAAATTGGCATTGCCAGT
>JBLIZX010000134.1:0-2384 GCA_048860285.1 Macromonas sp.
CAGGCCAAGGTGCGCGAGCAGCTGGAGATTTTCATTGGCGCGGCCAAGAAGCGCCACGAGGCGTTGGACCACGTGCTGCTGTTTGGCCCGCCGGGGCTGGGCAAGACCACGCTGAGCCACATCATTGCGCATGAGCTGGGCGTGAACCTGCGCCAGACCAGTGGCCCCGTGCTGGAAAAGCCCAAGGACTTGGCCGCGTTGCTCACCAACTTGGAGCCCAACGATGTGCTGTTCATCGACGAAATCCACCGCCTCAGTCCGGTGGTGGAGGAAATCCTGTACCCCGCGTTGGAGGACTACCAGATCGACATCATGATCGGTGAAGGGCCGGCGGCGCGCAGCATCAAGCTCGATTTGCAGCCCTTCACGCTGGTGGGGGCCACCACCCGTGCAGGCATGTTGACGAACCCCTTGCGCGACCGCTTTGGCATTGTCGGGCGGCTGGAGTTCTACACCCCGGCGGAGCTGGCGCACATCGTCAGGCGCAGTGCGGGCCTGTTACAGACCCCCATGCAGGCCGATGCGGCACTGGAGGTGGCACGCCGTTCGCGTGGAACCCCGCGCATTGCCAACCGATTGTTGCGCCGGGTGCGCGATTACGCTGAAGTCAAGGGCGACGGCACCATCACGGTGGAGATGGCGCAGCGCGCGCTGGCCATGCTGGATGTGGACCCGCTGGGCTTTGACTTGATGGACCGCAAGCTGCTGGAGGCGGTGATCCACAAGTTTGACGGTGGCCCGGTGGGGCTGGACAACATTGCAGCCAGCATTGGTGAAGAGGCGGGTACGATCGAGGATGTGATTGAACCGTACCTGATTCAGCAAGGTTACTTGCAGCGCACCCCACGCGGGCGGGTGGCCACGCTGGCGGCTTGGCGGCATCTGGGCTTGGAAGCCCCGTCGGTGGAGCCGGGTTTGTTCAGTCCGGGCACGGTGGGCTAAATTTGGGTGCAATCTGGCCGATATGGCACGATAAGCGCCTCTTTTGGGCGTGTGTTCAGCACCAAACACTGCACCATGATCATCCACTCCGTTTCGGGCCCCAGCACTTGGTACTTGCCCACCGCAGACCACCTGCGGGTGGCAGGCAGCCATTCGCCTTACGCGGCCCAAGTGCAAGCCGAGTTGATGGGCAAAATTGTGTTCGAGGGCAAGGTGGAAGAGGTGGCTTCCGCCGCAGAAGTGGCCATCCGTGCCCAGCCCAGCGGCAGCGTGGAGGGGTACAACCTGACGCGCTCCAGCGGCTCCGAGGCGTGGGATCAGGCGGTGCTGCGTGCGGTGCAGGGCACCACCCACTTGCCACAGGCCGACAAAGGCAAAATGCCCAGTACCGTGATTGTGCAGTTGCGCCCGCACTAGCGCCCAGCGCGTTGGCCAGCCGACAAGCGGTCGCATGCCCCCCTTGCCGCTGCCGCTGGTTTGGTCGATGATGTGACCACTATGCGCATCACATCTTCTGCTTTGCAATTGGGCCACCAGCACAACACCAGCGCCAGCACGCAGGTGCAGGAGCGGTTGTCGGTGTGGCAAGACCGGGACGCGGCACGTCCTGCCCAAGCCGGTAGCGGGGTGGCGGTGCAAGTCCAAACCACGCTGGCACAAAGCAGCGTGCGTTCCGGGGTGTCGTTGCAACTGTCGGCGGCGGCACAGCAGGCGCGTGTGCTGGACGTGCCGGGGCGGGCGTTGGGGCGGTCTGCGCAGGTGGCCGCTGGATTGCCACCTTCGGCCCAACCCCCTGTTGCCACCGATCTGGACGCTGCCAGCGCCACCGCAGCCGCCACCGACACAGAAAACGAAGTGGAGCCGCGCTTGCTGATGCTGGCCCGCATGGTGGAGGCCATGACCGGCTTCAAGGTACGCGTGACGGTGGCTGATGTGGCTGGGCGAGCGGGTGGCACAGCCATAGCTGAAGAAGCACCGGGCGCTGCGACCAGTGCAGGCCATCCGGATGCTCCGCAGCGCGCTGGCTGGGGTTTGGCGTACGATCGCGTGGTGATGCGCCAAGACAGCGAGCGCAGCACTTTTGTGGCGCGTGGTCACGTGCAAACCGCCGATGGCCGCACGCTGGACATTGCCGTGGGCTTGCAGATGGAGCGCAGCCACACTGAGAGCGAATCGGTGTCGGTGCGTGCGGGCGATGCGGTGATGAAAGACCCACTGGTGCTGCATCTGGACGGTGCCTTGCCCGAGTTGACCGACATGCGCTTTGCGTTCGACATCGATGCCGATGGTCAAGCCGAGGACATGCCTTTTGTGGGGCCGGGCAGCGGTTTTTTGGTGCTGGACCGCAACCGCAATGGCCGTGCCGACGACGGCAGCGAACTGTTTGGTGCCCTCAGTGGCAACGGCTTTGCCGATTTGGCGGCATGGGACGACGACGGCAA
>JBLIZX010000135.1:0-4346 GCA_048860285.1 Macromonas sp.
CTGCGCCTGCACCAAGCCGAACAATGGCGCGACCGCTTGATCGCCGACGACAACGCCTTGACCGACTGGCTGGCACAAGCCCCCAACACCGATGTGCAGCACCTGCGCACGCTGGTGCGCCAAGCACGCAAAGACGCCAGCACCACGCCCACCCCACCCGAAAGTGCCGGGGCGGCCCCACGCCACGGCAAAAACTACCGTGAAATCTTCCAAATCGTGCGCACCCACTTGGACGCGGTGGCGCAAGCCGAACAAGACGCGGAAGACGGCCTGACGGACGACACGCAGGACGACTGAACTGAACAGTCAGCGCAAGCCCTGCACCAACGTGGGGTAGCGCAGGCGCAAACCAAGCTCGCGCTTGAGGCGGGTGTTGCGCAAGCGGCGCGATTCACCCATAAAGCTCAGCACCATCTGCGACAGTTGCGCCGCAGCCGCGGCCCGCGTCACACGTGGCGGGCGCGGCAGGTGGTACAGGTCGGCGGCCAGATCCATGTAATCGCCAATGCGCAGCTAGGTGTCGTCGCAGACGTTGAACACACGCTGCACCGGCGCACGCCACAACGCCCGCACGCAGGCGCGGGCCAGGTCGTCGGCGTGGACGTGGTTGGTGTACACGTCGTCATTGGCGTGCAACACCGGGCTGCCACGCAACAGGCGCTCGCGCGGCGTGCCGCCTTCGCGGTCAGGGGCGTAGATGCCCGGAATGCGCAGCACCGCCACCGGCACTCCCACACGGCGGCCCCAATGCCGCAGCGTGTTCTCGGCGGCGACGCGGCGGTAAGCGCGGGCGGTCTGGGGCCGCACAGGGCGGGTTTCATCGACCCAAGCCCCCGCACAGTCGCCATACACACCGCTGGTGGAACCGTACACCAGCGCCAGCGGCTTGCGCCCGCGTGCCAGCGCCCGCACCAGCGTGCGGGTGCGCGGATCGTCGCGACGGGTGGCATCGGCGGAGCCACTGGGTGGCGGGGCCAAATGCAACACACGCTGCGCCAACCCGGCCAAGCGGCGCACACTGGCGGGTTGATCCAGATTACCCAACAGCGGCACCGCCCCAGCGGCACGCAACACTGGCACCCGCTGTGGCGATGAGGTCAATGCCAGCACCCGCACCCCGTTCAAACGCGGCAGCACCCGCGTGCCCACATCACCACACCCCACCACCAGCACCCGTGGCCGCCGAAACCGTGCGGGCAAGGCCCCTGTCACCGCCATAATCCATCCTTTGTGTTGTTTACCGCCATAGCATTTGGTTCAAGTATGACATTTCAGATCACCGTTCAGCCCAGTGGCCGCAGCTTTGTGGCCAACGCCGATGAAACCCTGCTCACAGCTGGCATCCGCCAAAGCATCGGCCTGCCCTATGGCTGTAAAGACGGCGCATGCGGCTCTTGCAAGTGCAAGAAACTCTCAGGCCAGGTCACGCACAGCGCCTACCAGCCCAAAGCCCTCAGCGACGACGAATTGGCCGCTGGTTACGTGCTGACCTGCTGTGCCAGCGCCAACAGCGACGTGGTGCTGGAATCGCGCCAAGTGACGGACGAAAGCGCCTACCCCATCAAAAAACTGCCGGTGCGCGTGAGTGCGCTGGAGCGTGCTTCCGCCGACGTGATGGTCGTCACGCTGCAACTGCCCGCCAACGACACCTTCAAATACCACGCAGGCCAGTACGTCGAATTCCTGCTGCGCGACGGCAGCCGCCGCAGTTACTCGATGGCCAGTGCGCCGCACCTGCAAGCCGACAAACCGATGATGGAGCTCCACATCCGGCACATGCCGGGTGGCAAGTTCACCGACCACGTGTTTGGCGGCATGAAAGAAAAAGAAATCCTGCGCATCGAAGGCCCCTACGGCAGCTTCTTCCTGCGCGAGGATTCCGACAAGCCCATCGTGCTGCTGGCCTCCGGCACCGGCTTTGCGCCCATCAAAGCGATACTGCAACATATGCAGCACCAAGGTATCACCCGCCCGGTCGCGCTGTACTGGGGGGGCCGCCGCCCAGCGGACTTGTACCAAAGCGCGTGGCTAGAGGCACAATGCGCCGCCATGCCCAACCTGCGCTATGTGCCGGTGGTATCAAACGCACAACCCGAAGACCAGTGGACAGGCCGTACCGGCTTCGTCCACCAAGCCGTGCTGCAAGACACGCCCGACCTGTCGGGCCACCAGGTGTACGCCTGCGGTGCGCCGGTGGTGGTGGCCTCGGCCCAGCGCGACTACATCGCCGCTGGCCTGCCCGACGAAGAATTCTTCGCCGATGCGTTCACCTCCGAACTCGACAAGGTGGCCTGAGCACCGCAGGCACCGGCATACACTCGGGCCATGTCTTATTTTGATGTGACCATTGTGGGGGCCGGTGCGGCTGGCCTGTTCTGTGCCGGGGTGGCGGGCCAGCTGGGGCTGCGCGTGCTGCTGATCGACCATGCGCCCAAAGTGGCGGAAAAAATCCGCATCTCCGGCGGCGGGCGCTGCAACTTCACCAACCGCGACCTCGACCCGCGTGCCCCGCACAAGCACTTCCTGAGCCAGAACCCGCACTTCTGCCGCTCGGCCCTGTCGCGCTACACCCCAGCGGACTTCATGGCGCTGCTGCAACGCCACGGCGTACCGTTTCACGAAAAGCACAAAGGTCAACTGTTTTGCGACCGATCGGCGCAAGACCTGATCGACGTGCTGCTGCGCGAATGCGAAGCCGGTGGCGTGCAACGCTGGCAGCCGTGCGCGGTGCAGTCCGTGGCCTACCACGAGGCCGCTGCCGACAACCCTGCACGCTACACCCTACACACCGACCGGGGCGTTGTCACCTGCCGTTCGCTGGTGGTGGCCACTGGTGGTTTGTCCATCCCCAAGATCGGGGCCACCGATTTCGGCTTCAAGCTGGCACGCCAGTTTGGCCTGAAAGTGGTGGAGCCGCACCCCGCATTGGTGCCGCTCACCTTCGACGGCAACGCTTGGGCACCGTTTGCCGATCTGGCGGGTCTGGCCATGCCGGTGGCCATCAGCACCGACGAGAAAAAACAGCGCACCACCTTCCACGAGGATCTGCTGTTCACGCACCGGGGCCTGAGCGGCCCTGCCGTGCTGCAAATATCGAGCTACTGGCAGCCAGGCCAGCCGCTGCACATCGACCTGCACCCCGAGGCTGCCCTGCTGCCCCGGCTGCAAGAGGCCAAAGCACGCTCGCGCAAGCTGCTGCCCAACGAACTGGCGCACCTGCTGCCCAACCGGCTGGCCCACACCTGGACGCAAGCCCAACCGGCGTGGCAACGTCCCATCAACGAAACCCCCGACAAAGCCCTGACCCAGCTGGCCGACAGCCTGCACCGCTGGGCCCTCACCCCCACCGGCACCGAGGGCTACGCCAAAGCCGAAGTCACCGTGGGCGGGGTGGACACGCAACAACTCTCATCCCAGACACTGGAAGCCAAAACCCAGCCCGGCCTGCACTTTATTGGCGAAGTGGTGGACGTGACCGGCTGGCTGGGCGGCTACAACTTTCAGTGGGCCTGGGCCAGCGCCTACGCCTGCGCACACGCACTGGCGGCCCATACCAGCGCAGCCACCGCACCGCCTCAGTCCACCTGATCCAGCGCCTCTTCCAGACGCTGGCACAGCGTCTTGAGCACCTGAATGCGCACAAACAGTTTGTCGTCGCTGGCCACCACGTGCCACGGCGACTGGCGCGTGGAGGTGCGATCGATCATGTCGCACACCGCGCTTTCGTACAGGGGCCATTTTTGGCGGTTGCGCCAGTCCTCGTCGGTGATTTTGAACACCTTGTGCGGCGTGTTTTGGCGTTCCTCAAAGCGGCGCAGCTGCTCTTCGGGCGTGATGGCGAGCCAGAACTTGACCAACAGTACCCCCGACTCGACCAACTGCTCCTCGTACTCGTTGATCTCGCCGTAAGCGCGCATCCAGTCGGCCTCGGTGCAAAAACCTTCCACCCGCTCCACCAACACGCGACCGTACCACGAGCGGTCAAATACCGAAGCACGGCCGTAGCGCGGGATGTAGCGCCAGAAGCGCCACAGGTAAGGCTGGGCGCGTTCGTTCTCGTTGGGGGCAGCTACCGGCACCACGCGGTAAAAACGCGCGTCCAGCGCCTGCGTGATGCGTCGGATGGTGCTGCCCTTGCCTGCCGCGTCCATGCCCTCAAACACCACCACCAGCGAACGTTTTTGCATGCGCGGGTCGCGGCTGAGCGCATTTAAGCGACCCTGCAACGCCTCCAGCTTGCGCTCGTAGTCGTCGCGCTCCAAGACACGGGTGTAATCTTGGGCGCTGAGCAAGCTGCGCCCATCAATCGGCTGCGACAATGGCAATGCCAACAAACCAGCTTCTTC
>JBLIZX010000136.1:0-2323 GCA_048860285.1 Macromonas sp.
TTGCGGCACAGGCGGTGGGTGTAGTAACCAGTGGGTTTCATCTCGTTGTCGTCCTTGCTTGTTTTTTAGGTTAAGGTTGCAACCATTGGCCAATGTATGCGCTGCAACCCACACTCTGCTTACGGCCACGGTATCAGCTTAGCACGCCGGTGGCGTTTTTGATGCTTCGGGATGCACTCAAGCGTATCGGCCCCCTTTGTTTTTTTGCCTATGACCACCACCCCACGCCCTGTTTGCGCCCATTGTCCACCTCCTTTTGTACTGGGCTGGGTGCAGCGCCCATTGCGCCGGACTTGGACATGGTTGACCAGCGCGGGCGTGCTGGGTCTGTTGGGGGCATGTGGTCACACGCCACCCACGGCGGTAGAGCCGCCATCGGCCAGCGGGGTGGTGCTACCTGCCGCCACCACAGCAGCCAGCGGCACAGTGGAGCAAATGCCGACGGTGGCCACCAGCGCCAGCCCAGCGGTCGAACCCAACGATCCCATACGCACCGCCACCGACCGCGCCAGTTTTGCCCGCGCTGTGGTGCAGCGCCACGGGCTGGATGCCCATTGGGTGCAGCAGACGCTGGCACAGGCCCAAACGCTGCCCCGCATCGCCCAACTGATGCAACCCGCACCGCGCGCCACCAGCAAGAACTGGCGTGCGTACCGCGCGCGTTTTGTGGAACCCACCCGCGTTGCAGCGGGCGTGAAATTCTGGCAACGCCACCGTGCCACACTGGAACGCGCCCAAGCCCAGTACGGTGTGCCTGCCCATGTGGTGGTGGGCATCATTGGGGTGGAAACCTTGTACGGCCAGCACACCGGCAACTTCCGGGTACTGGACGCGCTGGTCACACTGGCGTTTGACTTTCCGGCCAGCCACCCCCGTGCCGCTGAACGCAGCGCGTATTTTCGGGGCGAGCTGGAACAGTTTTTGTTGTTGAGCCAACGCAGTGGCACCGATCCCACCAGTTGGCGCGGCAGCTACGCTGGGGCCATCGGCCTGCCACAATTCATGCCCAGCAGTTGGGCCAAATTGGCGGTGGACTTTGACGGTGATGGCCGCATCGACCTGCGTGGCAGCCCCGCCGACGCGATCGGCTCGGTGGCACACTACTTGCAGGCCTTTGGCTGGCAACGCGGCCAACCCACCCACTACCCGGTGGAACAACTGCCCACCCATGCACAGGCGCTCAACACCTTGTTGGCACCGGACATTTTGCCCACCTTCAGCGCGCAACGGTTGCAAGCGTTGGGGGTAGGCTTGCCCACAGCAGCGCAACAACACCGTGGCCCACTGGCGTTGGTGGAGTTGCACAATGGCGACCCCACCCAAGGCGGTGGTGCGCCCAGCTACGTGCTGGGCACCGACAATTTTTACGCCGTGACACGCTACAACTGGAGCAGCTATTACGCCTTGGCCGTGCTGGAGCTGGGACAAGCCGTGCAAGCCCAATGGCTACGCCAAAACGCCCCATGAATACCGCCCCCACCAGCCCACCTGAACGGCCCGAATGGTGGCCTTATTTCAGCGGTGCGGCGCTGGTGTGCCTGCTGGTGTTGGCCATGTCTGGCATGGTCGTTTGGCAAGAAGCCCAGCGCCACCACGAACGCACAGTGCAAACCACCAGCAACCAAGCCGAGTTGCTGGCCCAGCACATCACCGACATTTTCAACCAGGCCGACGTGTTGCTCGAAGCGGTGGCGCTGGACTACATACACCGCCTGCACCACCCCAACCAAGCGTTTGACAACGCAGAATTCAAGCGCCACTTGGAACGCCTGTTGCAAACGACCCCGACCTTCCTGCACATTCGTGTGCTGGACGAACACGGCATCTGGCGACACGGCACTGGCGATGTGGTCACGCCCATCGACCTCTCGAGCCGGGACTATTTTGCGCGGGCACGCGACCAAAACCCTGGGATCGAACACCCGCTGTTGTTTACCGGGCCGGTGTTTACCCGCATCACCCAGCAATGGGTACTGGCGGTAGCGCGCCGCATTGAACACCCCGATGGACGGTTTGCGGGCGTGGTGTTTATCAACATCCATTTGGAATCGTTTGCGCGAATTTTTGCCCGGATCGGCACCGAACCACAAGACGTGGTGATGCTGCGCGACACCAACATGTCGCAAATCTACCATTACCCCAGCAACACCACCACCCGCAACGCCAACGGGCAAGCCAACGTGCCCGATGTGTTGCGGGCCAGCCTGCGCGACAACGACTACGAAGGCACATTGCGTTTTACGGGACTGTTTGACGACATGGAGCGTCAATACGCTTACCACAAGACCGAGCAATACCCGTTTTACATCTGGGTGGGCCGCCC
>JBLIZX010000137.1:0-5175 GCA_048860285.1 Macromonas sp.
TAGAACCCGCCGTCGGCGTGCGCGGCAGCCAGGTAGTGAACCTGGCCAAGGACCTGTCGCGGGCGCTGGGCCTGGCGTCCATCCGCGTGGTGGAAACCATCCCCGGCAAGACCTGCATGGGCCTGGAGCTGCCCAACCCGCAGCGGCAGATGATCCGGCTGTCGGAAATCTTCGGTGCCGACGTGTTCCAGCAGTCGGCGTCCAAGCTGACGCTGGCGCTGGGCCACGACATCACCGGCGCGCCGGTGGTGACCGATCTGGCCAAGGCCCCGCACCTGCTGGGGGCCGGTACTACCGGCTCCGGCAAGTCGGTGGGCGTCAACGCGATGATCCTGTCCATGCTGTACAAGGCCACGCCGGACGAAGTGCGCTTCATCATGATCGACCCCAAGATGCTGGAGCTGTCGGTGTACAACGACATCCCGCACCTCTTGGCGCCGGTGGTGACCGACATGAAGCTGGCCGCCAACGCGCTGAACTGGTGTGTGGGCGAGATGGAAAAACGCTACCGCCTGATGAGCCACCTGGGCGTGCGCAATCTGGCCGGTTACAACGACAAGGTCCGCGCCGCCGAGGCGCGCGGCCAACGTTTGGTCAACCCGTTCAGCCTGACGCCGGAAACGCCGGAGCCGCTGTCCACGCTGCCGTTCATCGTGGTGGTGGTAGACGAGTTTGCCGACCTGATGATGGTGGCCGGCAAGAAGATCGAGGAGCTGATCGCCCGCCTGGCGCAGAAGGCCCGCGCCGCCGGCATCCATTTGATCCTGGCCACGCAGCGGCCGTCGGTGGACGTGATTACCGGCCTGATCAAGGCCAACATCCCCACCCGCATCGCGTTCCAGGTATCGAGCAAGATCGACAGCCGCACCATCCTCGACCAGATGGGCGCCGAAAGCCTGCTGGGGCAGGGCGACATGCTGTTCCTGCCGCCGGGCACCGGCTACCCGCAGCGCGTGCACGGGGCGTTTGTCACCGACGAGGAAGTGCACGCCATCGTGGAAGACCTGAAGCAGTGGGGCGAGCCGGACTACGTGGAAGGCCTGCTCACCGGCGAATCGGTGGCCGACGACGACCAGGCAGACGCCAAGGGCCGCGCGGCAGCCGGCAGCGAAGCCGACCCGCTGTACGACGAGGCGGTGGCCATCGTGCTGAAAACGCGCAAGGCGTCCATTTCGTCGGTGCAGCGCCAGCTGCGTATCGGCTACAACCGCGCCGCGCGGCTGATCGAGGACATGGAAGCCGCCGGCATCGTGTCGGCCATGGAAAGCAACGGCAACCGCACCGTGCTGGTACCCGACCGCGACTACTGAGCGTGACGGCTATCAGCAAACACAAGGCCCCGCCAAATGGCGGGGCCTTGTGTTTGGTAGCGTGTGTGCGACCGCGCTTACTTGCCCTGCAGCGCGTCGGCCGCCTGTTTCACCGCGTCCACCTGCTGCTTGGCTTCGTCGATCTGCTGGCCCAGCTCCGGGTTCAGGATGGCCGCCGCCGCGCCCACGCGCTTGGCCACGCCCAGTGCGGCGCTGGCTTGTTCCTTCAGCTTGGCGGTGTCGGCCAGCGCCGCGCTGGCCTGCTGTTTCAGCTCGCCCAGCGGCGCGCTGCTGTCCTGCACCACCTTGTGTGCGCCACCAATGGCCGCCGAGGCCTGCTGCTGCAGCTGGCTGGTCTGCTCGGCCGTGCACCCCGCCAGCGCGGCGGCGGACAACAGGGCGATCGTCAGCTTGTTCATGCATTTCTCCTTGAGTATGCGGCCAGCCGGTGCCGGTGCACCGTGCGGCCAACTGTTGCGTGCTGCGTAGAGTGAAGCACGCTGCCGACAGTTCCGCCACCCGTCTATGCTGAAAGCTCCCCACCTGCCGGAGCCTTGCCCCATGGATACCAGCCTTCACACCCTGTGCGCCCTGTTTGCCCAGCTGGGCCTGCCGGACAGCCCTGCCGACATCCGCGCCTTCATCGCCAGCCACCCCTTGCCGGCCGATACCGCCATCGAGGACGCGCCGTTCTGGAACGCCGCCCAGGCCGCTTTCCTCAAACAAGCGCTGGACGACGACGCCGATTGGGCCGAGCTGGTAGACACGCTGGCCGCCCGCTTGCAGCAGGCCTGAGTGCATTTGCGCAAGTGACTGATTCCGCTATACTTCCGCCCCTTGCCACACCACCCACCGCAGGAAGTACCAGATGAGTCTGTTGCCGCACCAGGTCGAGCTGCTCTCGCCCGCCAAAAACATCGACATCGGCCGCGAAGCCATCCTGCACGGCGCCGACGCCGTGTACATCGGCGGCCCCAGCTTTGGCGCGCGGCACAACGCCTGTAACAGCGTGGCCGAGATCGCCGAGCTGGTGCAGTTTGCCCACCGCTACCACGCGCGCATCTTCACCACGCTCAACACCATCCTGCACGACGCCGAGCTGGACGCCGCCCGCACGCTGATCTGGCAACTGTACGACGCCGGCGTGGACGCGCTGATCGTGCAGGATATGGGCATCCTGCAGATGGACCTGCCGCCGATCCAGCTGCACGCGTCCACCCAGTGCGACATCCGCACCCCGGAAAAAGCCCGCTTCCTGTCCGACGCCGGCTTCAGCCAGATCGTGCTGGCGCGCGAGCTGACCATTCCGCAGATCGCCAAGATCTCGCAAGTGGTGGCCGAAGGCGCCGACCCGGCCGCCATCGAATACTTCATCCACGGCGCACTGTGCGTGGCGTTTTCCGGCCAGTGCTACATCAGCCACGCCGACACCGGCCGCAGCGCCAACCGTGGCGACTGCTCGCAGGCCTGTCGCCTGCCGTACACGCTGACCGACGAAAAAGGCGGCGTGGTGGCCTTCGACAAGCACCTGCTGTCGATGAAAGACAACAACCAGAGCGCCAACCTGGAAGCGCTGCTGGACGCCGGCGTGCGCTCGCTGAAGATCGAAGGCCGCTACAAGGACGTGAGCTACGTAAAGAACATCACCGCCCACTACCGCCTGCTGCTGGACGAAATCTTCGAGCGCCGCCCCGAGCTGGCCCCGGCCGCCAGCGGCAGCAGCGAAATCTTCTTCACGCCCGACCCGGACAAAACCTTCCACCGTGGCGCCACCGACTACTTTGCCACCGGCCGCAAGCAGGACATCGGCGCCTTTGACTCGCCCAAGTTCGTGGGCGTACAGCTGGGCACCGTGCACCAGGTAGGCGACGGCTGGGTGGACATCGCCACCGCCGAGCAGATGAGCAACGGCGACGGCATCAACTTCATGAAAAAGCGCGACGTGGTGGGCATGCAGCTCAACACCGTCAAGCAGATCGGCCACGTGCCGGGCGGCGACAAGCTGTGGCGCTGCGTACCCAACGACCCGGCGCTACTGGCTGGCCTGAAGCCCGGCACCGACATCAGCCGCAACCGCGACCACGCCTGGGAGCTGGCGCTGCTGAAGAAATCTGCCGAGCGCCGCATCGGCGTATGGGCCACGCTGGCCGACACCGCCGACGGCCTGACACTGACGCTCACCGACGCCGACGGCTGTAGCGCCACCGCTGCGGCCAACGTCGCGCTGGAGCCGGCCAAGGACGCCGCCCGTGCCGAAAGCAGCCTGCGCGACGCCGTGGCCAAACTGGGCAACACCCTGTTCTACGCCCACGACGTGGCGCTGCAGCTGGCACAGCCGTGGTTCGTGCCGGCCTCGGTCATCAACGGCCTGCGCCGCGACGCGGTAGCGCAACTGGAAGCCGCCCGCCTGGCCGCCTGGGTACGCCCGCCGCGCAAGGCCGAGGCCGAGCCCAAACCGCGCTTCCCGGAAACCAGCCTCAGCTACCTAGCCAACGTGTACAACGCGCTGGCGTGGGACTTCTACCAGCAGCACGGCGTGGAAGTCATCGAGCCGGCCTACGAAGCGCATCAGGAAGAAGGCGAAGTATCGCTGATGATCACCAAGCACTGCCTGCGCTTCTCGTACAACCTGTGCCCCAAGCAGGCCAAGGGCGTCAAAGGCGTGATGGGCCAGGTACGCGCCGACCCGATGGTGCTGAAATCGGGCGATGAAACCTACACGCTGAAATTCGAATGCCGCCCGTGCGAAATGCACGTGATGGGCAAGATGAAAAAGCACGTGCTGAAGTCGCCGCCACCCAGCGAGATCCCCGCCACCGCGCCGATCACCTTCTTCAAGCAGCGTCCGGCGTCGTAAACCGGGCCCGCGGCCAACTTCGGCCGCAGGGCAGGGCGTCAGCGCATCACCAAGGTACAAGGGCAAGCCGGCTGGCTTGCCCTTGTTGCATGTGACCCTCCACTGCGGCTGGGGTAGTTCGGGCAAAGGCCACAAGCTGTGGCCACCAAACTGCGCGAGGCGCATGCGCTTTGCCCGCCCTGCCTGCTGCTGGCACAATGCCATTTTCATTGCGCCCAGCCTGCCGGTGCGGCCAACCCGGAGCCCTGTCATGAAGCACCCGCTCGCCTGTCTGTTCGCGCTGCTGCCAGCGCTGGTGCTCGCCAGCGAGATCGTCGTGACCGCCCCGGCGCCCGAGGCCGCAGCAACGCGTACGCCACAAACGTGCGCCTTTCCCGGCCTGCAGCTACCAGCCAACGCCGTGGTATACGCCGCCGGCGGCTACAGCGGCAAAGCGCTGGATTACCAGATCGACCAGAGCGGCAACAGCGCGGGCATGATGGAAGTCACCGTGCACAGCCCGGCGCAGCCGGTGGTGCTGATGCTGGGCGCCTACGACCCCACCGTCTGGCGGCTATACCGCAGCAGCGGCACCCGCGTGCTGGCGGTATTGCTCACCGGCTACCACCGCCAGGCCATAGTGGGCCTGCCGGTCGGTACCCCCACCCTGATCAGCTATTACGACAATAACGGCGCCTGTGGCTGGCACTATGTGGATGCCGATAACCTGAAGCCGCTTAATCCCCTGTCGCGCCAGCTGTTCGGCCGCGCCGTCAGCCGCGTGTACCTGGCGCAGGAAGGCCGCATCAGTATCGGCGCACCGATGCCGGCCGGCACCGTACTGCTGAGCGAAAACAGCCAGCAGCCACAACCGTTCCGCGACCGCAGCGCCCCGCTGGCCGGCGCCACCGGATTGGCGCAAGCGTGCTGATCTGGGGGGGGGGGGGGTGGGTTGGGGGGGGGGGGGGGGGGGGGGGGGGGGGGGGGGGGGGGGGGGGGGGGGGGGGGGGGGGGGGGGGGGGGGGGGGG
>JBLIZX010000138.1:0-4379 GCA_048860285.1 Macromonas sp.
GTCTGGCACAACAGCACAAAACGGATATTGGTGTCGAGTTGTGCCCAGAAATCCAAGGTATCCACACTGCGAGCATCGGCCCAGCTCCACACCGGCTGGTCAATGTTGGCCAACAACAGGTCGATGGCCACTTGCTCCCACAAACGGCTGGGCACCACAGGCGACGTGTCCGACTGACACACACGCTGGTGCCAAACATGCAAACTCAGTGCCACATCGCGTTGCAACGGTTGTGCCGGTGCCACCCCCGCACCTTGCAAAGCCTGCGCCAAGTGGTTGAGTGCTGGCGCGTCCGCGCCCGTGATGCAGATGGGGGTCATGAGAAAATTTCCAGAGAAGCAGCTTGCGCAATGTGCTGTGGTAACCAGTCCAATTTACGTTGCGCAAACAGCATCCTATCATGCAAATGGACGGGTTTTGAATCTTTGGTCCAGTCGATCTCTACCAGCATGGCATGGGGGTTGTAGGTGTATTCGCCGTTGCCACGGGCCAGCACAGTCAGTTCGGTGTCGGCATAGTGCTGGGCATAACCGGGGTAGAACAGATCCCCACCGTAGTGGCTATCTAGCCAGCGACGCTGGCCCAAGCCGAAGGCAGCCAACGCCCCCGCCCATTTGCCATCGTTAAAACCGAGCAGGCCTTTGTCATGTTGCAGCAGGGTATGCAGCGCCAGTTGCAGCCAGCGGCGGCCTGCAAACGCATCTTGTGCTACGTAGCCAAAGCACTGGCTGCAGGTGGCACGGTACACGCGGTTGGCAAGGGCGACAAAACCTTCGCGGTCTTCGTCCAGCACCACCAACAACAGGGCATCGTCCACCGCTGCGCGGCTGGCCATGAGTTGTGCCGCACGCTGGGCCTGTGCCACATCGGTGCTGGGCATCACGAGAATGGTATGGGCCTGTTGCAATGCAGTCGGCAACGGCTGTTGCAATTGCTGTGCGGCCAGGCTGGCCCACCTCATGCTTGGGTCTCCAGCAACGCCAACAGTTCTGCGGCCAGAGCGGTATGGTTGATGCGCGGACTGCCTGCACGCAACAGGCTGTGGCCGTTGCGGGGCACTTGGGGCCAACCGTTGAAGTCGTCGATGCGGTAATCCGACAATTGCATGCCAGCGTAATGACAATGGGCTTGGGTGTGGCGTTCGCAAAACAGCTCGCCCAAGCGGGTGTACGACGGCACACCCAGCGCCAAGGCTTCGATGGTGGTCAGGCCACCGCTGTAAGGCCAAGTGTCCAGTGTGGCATCGAGTTGCGCCACGGTGCTAAGGTACTCGCGGTGGTTGGCGGGGGCCACAAATTCGACTTCTACACCGGGCAAGCCACGCTCGATGCGCTGGCGCACCTCAGGGTGCTGGTAGCGGTAATCCACACAACGCAAGCGCACCAAATGGCCCTGTTGCTGCCAAACGTGGTGGCGCTGGGCCAAGTCGGCCAAAAATGCGCGCGACACCTTGGCAGGGTTGGCGATCACACCCAGTACCACGTCAGTAGCATCGACCGGGCGTTGCTGTGCCGGTGGCAGGTAAGGCGGTGGCGTGTACGTGACGTAACCTGCCTTGAGCCGCACCAAGGGTTCGCTGTACAGCGGATCGCTACCCAACGGAGTTTGGTAGTCGTCGGTCAGAAAGCCGTCAAAGCTGCGCAGCCCAGTAGTGACAGACTGACCCCCCACCCATTTGTAAAGCTTGCGTGCAGGTTTGGCCGACAGCGCCGACAATGCCACCGGATCCATCCATCCCCCCAGGTCGATCAGGACATCCAACTGGTGGCGGGCCAGCATGTGGGCCAGCGCCTCGGCGGACAGGCTGGCCACATCGTGCCAATCGGTGGCAATGCTGCGGAAGGCCTCGGTGGCCCAGTCGGACTTCTGGCCCCGGTTGAACACCACCAAATCCACCGCCCCCGCCAGCTCGCGCAGCGCCCCAATGGCAAAGAAGTACACCGGCGAAGCAAAGAACTGTGGAGACAACAACCCCACCTTACGGCGGGGCCGCACCGTGGCAGGGCGAACGGCGACGGTATCGGATTGCAGCGCAGTCTGAACGCTGGACTGCGCCGCCGCGTTCAGCGGCAAACGTTGGGCCCCAAAGTCCAGAAACGCTTGGTTGATGCGCTGGGCCGGTACGTTGGGCTCCCGGTCGTACAGCAAGGTCACCAGCGTGGTAATTTCGGCATCCCGACCGTGCTGGGGCGTGCCCAGCAGCGGACGTACCAAGGCGCGGGCCTGTACCGCATCGCCCACCACATGGAGCGTGAGAGTGGCCAGTTCGTGCCGGATGTCAGCATTGTCGGGCCACTGGGCGTGCAGACGACGCAACAGCGCCAAGGCCAAGGGCTTGTCGTTGCGCAACACCAGCGCCTTGGCCCACACCAGTGCCGATTGCCACAACGTGGGTTGCAATTGCACCGCACGTCGGCTTTGTTCCACCGCTTGCTCCACCTGCCCCAGCGCCAGATGGCACAGCGCCAAATTGTGCGCGACCACCGCATGGTTAGGCTGTTGTGCCTGAACAGACTGGTACAAACGGCAAGCGTTGGCCCATTGACCGGCCTTGCGCAACGCATCGGCCTGCGACAGTTCAGAAACCGTGGCATCTGCCAGAGTGGACGGTTGAGCGGGGGGCGAAGTATGGGGCATGACGGTCGAACAAAGCTGGTTAGGGTGCGGGGCTGGAGACGGCGGGGGGCTCCTCGGGCAAAAACAATTGTGCCTGCACCTGCTGCAACGCCACGTCCAGCGGTACGGCAGCGTTGATTTGCAGGCTCAACAACTTTTCACCCAACTGCAACACCGTGCTCACGTAATCGCTTTGCGTTTGGTGCAAGGATTGGATAGCATTGAGCACATCCAACTTGGAGCGCACACCGCCTTCGTAGCTTTTTTCGTTGGCGTTGAGGCTTTGTTCGGCGGCGGCAATGGCCTCGCGCCGGATAGCCACATCGGTCAGCGCGGTGTCCAACTCGGCGTGCAAGCGGCGCACTTCCAGTTCGATGCGCTGGCGGGCATCGCGTTCTTGTTCACGCAATTTCTGCAACTCCAGCTCAGACGTTTGCAAACGCATATAGCTGCTGATATCGATGGGAATGTCGATACCAAACGTGATGCCCGATGAGGTGGTGGTGTTGCCGTTGTACTGCGAACGCTGCATAGACGCATTGAGCGACGGCCAATACACCGCCTTGGCGCGTTTGCGGCTGATTTCGCCAATGGCTGTGGCCAACTGGCTGGAACGTATGCTGGGGTTGTGCCCCAGCGCCTGATCCAACACCTCCTGTAACGGCGGCAACTGGAATGCCACGGGCTCCTTGCGCAAACGGTAGCTGGTACCGCTTGGCAACGCGCCCACCATGACTTCGTACTGGCGCTCGGCAGCCTGTTGGGCCGAACGCAAAGCCAGACTTTGTGAACGTGCCTGCGCTAGGCGCACCTTGGCATCGTACACATCGGTCACGGTGCCCATACCCAGTTCAAACATGCGCTGGGCAGAAGTGGTTTGCGCCTCCAAAGCGCGAATGTTGGCCTCGTTGAGCAAACGCTTTTCACGCGACTCCGACAACGCCCCCACCACCTTGAACAAACGCTGGGCCAGATCGTACTGCTGACGCTCCATCGTGGCCTCGGCCATGTTGGCGCGCGGTTCAGACTCTTGCAAGTTGAGCCACCGGTCCCAATTCACCACCGGCTGGGTGACGGTAAAGGTTTGGCGTTCTTTGTTTTCGTTGGCCAATTGTGAACGGTTGAACTTGGCTTGCGGGTAGTACGCCGCTGCCGCCACACCGGCTTGCAGGCGTTGGGTTTCGTATTCGGCCAACGAAGCCGAAAACGTGGCATCGTACTGGCGGGCGCGCTGGTAATCGCCCAACAAATTACTGGCCCACAATGGAGACGCGCCCAACACGGCCGCCACCAGGGCTATGTGCCGCCAAAAAAAGACTGGTTTCATGCCGGGTACCTCGTCATTCTTTGAAGGAACGGGCAAAACGGTCGGCCAATGGCTTGAGCAGGTAACTCATGAAGCTGCGCTCGCCCGCTTTGACAATCACTTCAACCGGCATGCCGGGCAGAATGTTCTTGTCGCCCAGCAACTGGCGCGCCTCTTCCGTGGTTTCCACCTGAATCAAGTAGTACTCCTCGGGGAACTGTGGTGGCATGGGTGGCAGACGGTCGGCCCCCACCAAACGCACCACCCCCGGCACCACCGGCGTGGTAATGCTGTTGAACGCCGAGAACCGCATGTCCGCCAGCAAGCCCACATGCACCTTATCGATCAGGTGCGGTGGCACCGCAGCTTCGGCAATCAGGGTTTGGTTGGCGGGCACAATTTCCATCAGCACCTGGCCACCGGTGATCACACCACCCACCGTGTGCGCTTTGAGCCC
>JBLIZX010000139.1:0-2220 GCA_048860285.1 Macromonas sp.
GTAACCGGCGCGCTCGCAGCGTTGTTGCAGCCGTTCGTGCCATGCGGGCGGTTCGGTTGCTTCGGTCAAGGGCTGGCGCGTGTGCATCAGTTCAGGCACCAACCACTCCAACTGGTCGTGGACGAAGTTACCGCTCAAGCGGCCAGCGGCCAAGCGGTGTTGGATGGGCAGCGCCGACAGCGGATGCCCAACCTGCGGGTGCCCCAGGGTGCCCCAAGTGGCGGCAAAGGCATCGTCCAGCGCCTCGGTGCCGCTCTGGCCGAAGGCATCGACCTGACCCGGCACGGCAGGTGCCCATTCGTCTTCGGCACGACGGGCCAGCGCCAAGGGCCGCGTGTAGGCACTGGCCACGGCCTGGGTCGCGCGTGTGAGGCGCGAGTAGCTGGCCACGCTCCAGTCGCGGTCAAAGTCGGCTTGGTAGTCGGGTGCGGCACGCAGCGCGGGCGCAGTATTGGGGCGTTGCCAGCGCGTGCGCGCCATCTCGCCATCGGGTGCGGGCTCTAGCGTGATGCTGCCCGCAGCCCGCTGCACCAGCGGTTGCCACAGATCGGCCCAAGCGGTGTGCGGATGTGCCACACCGCCCCCCACCAGATAACCCAGCGCACTGCGGTGGGCCTGACACTCTTTGCCCGCCCCCACCTTGACCGACGCAAACCCCACCCATACCGCATGGCACGCACGCGTAAGGGCCACATAGAGCAAGCGCAGGTCTTCGCGCAAGCGTTCGGTGTCGGCGCGGTCAATGTCGTGGGGGTTCACATCGAGCCTGAGCACAGGTTGACCGTTGTCGTCGGGCAGCGCCAGCACGCGGGTGTTGCGGCTTTCCACCTTGCGCGACAGGGTGGCAAACGGCAACAGCACCACAGGGTATTCCAGCCCCTTGCTTTTGTGGATGGTGACGATTTTGACCAAATCGGCATCGCTTTCGAGCCGCACCACCTGCTCATCGCTGTCTTGCGCGGGCTCGGCCATTTTGAGTTGCAGCCAACGGATGAGCGCGTGTTCGCCTTCCAGTTCGGCGCTGGCGGCTTGCAACAGTTCGGCCAAATGCAAGAAGTTGGTCAAGCGCCGCTCGCCCCGGCCATCGGGGCTGGCCAACCAGCGCGCCGCCAAGCCAAAGCGGTGCAAGGTCTGGCGCAACATGGTCAGCACGCCTTGGGTTTGCCAGATTTGGCGCAGGTGGCGCATGTGTTCGCCGTACGCATCAAAGGTTTCATCGTTGGACGACAGCCACGCCAGCTCCTCCAGCGTCAGGCCGATGGTGGCCGTGGCCAGCGCGGCGCGTACCAGCACCGCGTCCTGCGGCGTGGCCACCCCGCGCAGCCAGTGCCACAGGTCGCTTGCTTCTGGGCTGTGGAACACCGATTCGCGGTCGGACAGGTACACCGAAGCCACGTCGCGCCGCTGCAAGGCCCGACGCACTGCCGCAGCCTCTTGGCCCGTGCGCACCAGAATGGCCAGATCGCGCGGGCACAGTCGTCGCACAAATTGGCCATCTTCCTCAAAGCCGGTGCGGGGGTCGTTGAGCCAAGTCACCACCTGTTCGGCGCAGTGTTCGGCAAAACGCTGGCGCACCGTGTCGGCCTTGAGCGGCTCAGCCCAATCGTGCGCCAGTATGAGGGCGGGCACCACTGCGTCACCGCTGACAAATTGCTCCGACCGGCCCTTGGCTTGCACGGGCAAGAAAGGCAACGGGTTGCTACCCTCTGGCGCACCCAGCTGGCGGAACAGGAAAGCCGCCTGTGGGTGTTTGTCTTCTGCGTGCCCGAACAAGGTGTTGACCGCCTGCACCACCGCTGGGGTAGAGCGGTAGTTGGTCTCCAGCACGTAATGGCGGTTGGCCGTGGCACGGCGCGCACGCAAATAACTGTAAATGTCGGCCCCCCGAAAGCGGTAGATCGACTGCTTGGGATCGCCAATCAGCAACAGCGTGTGCTGGGGCAGGTGGTCGGCCACACGGTAGATGGCATCAAACAGCCCGTACTGCAACGCCGAGGTGTCCTGAAATTCGTCGATGAGCGCCGCCGGGTATTGCGCCAAGATGCGTTGGCGCAGGCGCTCGGCGTTGTCGCCGTGCAACGCGTCGTGCAGGCGCTGCAACAGGTCGGCAAAGCCAAACTCCCCCGCCTGACGCTTGAGCTGCTGCATGCGCTGCTGCACCCAGCGCGCGGCGTGCAAGCGCAACGGCTGGCACCAAGGGGCGGCTTCGTAGCACGCCAC
>JBLIZX010000140.1:0-2556 GCA_048860285.1 Macromonas sp.
CATCACCATTTTGGGCATGGATGAGGCCGATACGGTTCACCACCACATCAGTTGGGTGGCTCCGGTGGCACAGGCGCTGCTCAAAGCCCGTGAAGGCGATACGGTGCGTTTGCGCACCCCCAACGGCTGGGAGCCGCTGGAAGTGTTGGACGTGCGGTATCCGGCACCTGTGCGGTAGTGGCAATTGTTGCGCTGCATCAACACCCCCCAAATTGCATGACCGTCCCAGTCGCATTTGGCCCCACAATGTTGGCAAAGGGCCGTTGTTTGTGCCCGTTGCCTTGATTTGCGTATGGACAAGCACTATCTCACCCCCCTGTTTACCCCCCAGTCAATGGTGGTTTTTGCCAACCAACCCGTTGAAGGTGGCGCGGCGCTGCAAGCGCACACCGCTACGTTGTTGCAGATGCTGGAAGCGCAGCCTTTCACCGGCACCATCACCCGGGTGGACATGCACCGCAGTGGCACGCTGGCCGATTTGGCGCACATGCAGGCCGATTTGGCGTTGATTGCGCTGCCGCCGACGGATATTGCCGATGCCTTGGAATTGGCTGGACACATGAAATGTCGGGCGGCGTTGGTCGTGGGTGATGGCGTGACGGCTGAACAAGCCACCAAGTTGCACGAGTTGGCACGGCGGCACAACATTCAATTGTTGGGGCCCAATTCGTTGGGAGTGCAGCGCCCGCGTTTGCAGTTGAACGCCAGTGTGGTGGGACCGCTGGCGGCCACAGGGCCGATTGCCTTGGTGTCGCAGTCGGGGGCGTTGACCAGTTCCATTTTGGACTGGGCGCAGCACAATGGGGTGGGGTTTTCTACGGTGGTATCGCTGGGGCCGCACACCGCGTTAGATACCGCCGATGTGCTGGACTTTTTGGCCAGCGACTCGCAAACGCACAGCATTGTGGTGTACTTGGAAAGCATTTCCAACGCACGCCGTTTTATGAGCGCGTTGCGTGCGGCTGCCAACGCCAAGCCCGTGGTGGTGCTCAAGGCTGGGCGCAAGTCGGCGGGCAATGCCGCTGCGCAAACCCACAGTGGTGCCATGATTGGCAGTGATGACGCGTTTGATGCTGCCCTGCGCCGGGCCGGTGCGGTGCGGGTGCATTCGTTTGTGCAGCTGTTTTCGGCGGCCAAGTGCTTGGCATCGCGTTACCGCCCAGTGGGCAAACACTTGGCCATCATCAGCAACGGTGGCGGCCCCGGTATTTTGGCCGCCGATTGGGTGCACGAGTTGGGTTTGGCGGTGGGACGTTTAACCCCTGAAAAGGCCCAAGCCCTCAAACCCAAGTTGGCTCCCAACGCCTCGTTGTGCGATTTGATCAACCTTTCGGCAGATGCGCAGCCTGAGCACTACCGGGCCGCGATGGAAGCGGCCAACCAAGAACCGGGCATCGATGGTGTGTTGGTGGTGCATTCGCCCCGCATTGGGGTGGACAGTTTGGCAGCGGCCGAAGCGGTGGTGGCATCTTACCGGCACCTGAGCAAGCCATTGCTGACGTGCTGGATGGGCGATGCCACGGTGCTGGAAGCGCGCAACTTGCTGTCCAACAGCAGCATCCCCACCTTCCGCATGCCTGAAGCTGCGGTGGACTCGTTTGGCAACATTGCCAGCTTTTACCAAAACCAGCAGTTGTTGCAGCAGATGCCGCCGCCCTTGTCGTCGTTGGCCCAGCCCGACATTGAAGGTGCACGCTTGCTGATTGAAGGCGTGTTGGCCGAGCGACGCAAGGTGTTGACGGAGATGGAGTCCAAGTCGCTGCTGTCCACGTTCCACATTCCGGTGACGCAAACTTTGTTGGCGCGCAATCCCAACGAGGCGATGATGATCGCCAACCAGTTGGGCTACCCGGTGGCGCTCAAGATCGATTCGCCCGACATTACGCACAAGTCTGATGTGAATGGGGTGGCACTGAATGTGGCCAATGCGGTGGGGGTGCGTGACACTTTCCGCAGCATGACGGAGTCGGTGGCACGTTTGCAACCCCAGGCCCGGATCAACGGTGTGACGGTGCAGAAAATGGCCTGCAAGAAGCGGGGCCGTGAGCTGTACATTGGGGTGGTGACAGACCGGTCGTTTGGCCCAGTCATCACCTTTGGTTCTGGCGGCACCATGATTGAGCTTTTTGACGACCATGCGATGGAATTGCCACCCTTGAACCAATTCTTGGCCCGCAGCCTGATCAGCCGTGCTCGGGTGGCCGAGACGCTGAAAGCCTGGCGTGGGGCCAACGCCGTGGATCACGAAGCGATCGAGCAGGTGCTGTTGCGCGTGTCAGAAATGGTGTGCGAGTTGCCGCAATTGCGCGAACTCGACATCAACCCCATCATCGTGGACGAAAATGGTGCCGTGGCTGTGGACGCGCGGATTGTGATTGGTCACGCTACTTCGCAGTCCGACACGCCGGCACGCCACTATGGGCATCTGGCCATTTCGCCGTACCCCGCCCATTACAGCCAGCGTTGGCCCATGCCGGGTGGTGGCGAGTACTTGTTGCGCCCGATCCGCCCTGACGATGCACAGATGTTGCAGGATCTGGTGCAGCATTTGTCGGC
>JBLIZX010000141.1:0-2324 GCA_048860285.1 Macromonas sp.
GTGGCCACCGTTGGCGTGTGGGGTCACTGAATGTTCAGGGTTTTGAGTTGCCAAATCGATCGCTCGTAATAGGTGGTCGATTGCAGATGCGGGTCGCTGTCAAACGGGTAAATAATGAAAAACGGCCCCTTGCTGCGCACCGGAATGGGTTTGCCATTCATGTGGATGGCCAGCAACACGTCAAACTGGTGTGCATCGGCCACCGGGATGGTGGTGGTGTAGTCGTTGAGTGCGGTGGCTTGTATCAACCGCCCTTCAACGCCGGTGGTTTTGAGCACATCGCGCAACAGCGGGCCGCTGAACTGTATCGGCTGGGTGTCCCACGGCGTGCGCGTGACAAAGCTGTGTTGTGGCAAAGCGCGCAGCGCCACCAAATCAAAGGCCATTTGGCGCGCGCCCGCATTGGGGTTGGCCGAACCACGCCCCAGCACCGTCAGCTTGGGGTTGGCCATCGAAAATGCCGGCGCACCCACCACCGCAGCAGCTGCCGCCGCCAAGGCCGGCCCGGTGGATTGCGCCGTGCTGGTGCCAGTCCAAATCAAAGCTGCCGTCAACGGCAACGCCCAATGTGTTGCGAAGGGGGTAAGTTTCAGCATGTGGGCTTACAGCAAGCAAGTTCTTTGCTTCCATGTTAGCGCAACAGCTGGGCCTTTTCTTTGGCGCGCTGGGCAAATTCCTCGCGCAACGCGCGCAACTTGACCAGCGGGTCTTCCTTGACGGTGGCCTGATCCAGCGCCATTTCGGCAATGAAGCGGCTGGGCTGGCCCGGCACCATTTCACGCCCCTTTTTGCGCCGTTTGAGCCAGTTCACCTGCAATGTGTGCTTGGCACGTGTGATGCCCACGTACATCAGGCGGCGTTCCTCCTGGATGCGCAGCGCCAGCGCCTCGGTGTCGTTGCCCTCATCGGGCTTGAACGGCAGCAGCCCCTCGTTGACACCGGCCAAAATCACGTGCGGCCATTCCAGCCCCTTGGAGGCGTGCAGCGTGGACAGTGTTACCACGTCCTGATCCTGTTCGCGTTCCGAGATGGTGGCAATCAGCGCGATGGTCTGTGCCACCTCCAGCAGGGTCTTGGGCTCGCGTTCGGTGGTCATGCCGCCGCTGTCGTCGATTTGGCCGCCGCAGCGTTGGGCCACCCAGTCGCAAAAATCGACCACGTTGCCCCAACGTGCGGCGGCGGCCTTCTCGCTGTCTTCGTTGTCGTACAGGTGTTGCTCGTAGCCAATGTCCTTGAGCCAGTCGGTCAGAAAGGCTTGCGCCGCTTCAAAGCCGACCGTGTGGCGGGCGCGGTGTTCCAAGTCGTTGAGGTAGCGGCCAAACTCGTGCAGGCCATGCACCGCGCGCTGCGGTAAGGCGCTGGGCAGCGAGTGGGAAAACAGCGCCTCAAACAGGCTGACCTTGTAGCGGGTGGCAAACGTGCCCAGCGAGGCCAGCGTCTGGTGCCCAATGCCGCGCTTGGGTGTGGTGATGGCACGCAAAAACGCTGGGTCATCGTCGTTGTTGACCAGCAGGCGCAGCCAGGCGCACAAGTCCTTGATCTCGGCCCGGTCAAAAAAGCTCTGTCCGCCCGAGACTTTGTACGGAATCTGTGCCCGGCGCAGTGCCGTTTCAAACGCACGTGACTGGTGGTTGGCCCGGTACAAGATCGCGAAATCTTTGAAGGCCTTGAACTTGGCCCCCGTGCTGCCCGCCGCGCTGGAACCCGCACGGATGCTCTGGATGCGTGCCACCGCGCGTTCGGCCTCGTGGTCTTCTGCATCGCACGCTTGCACGCGCACGGGTTCGCCTTCACCCAGTTCGCTCCACAGCGTCTTGGGGAAGAGCTTGGGGTTGGGGCCGATGACGTGGTTGGCCGCCCGCAAGATGGCGCTGGTGGAGCGGTAGTTTTGCTCCAGCTTGATGACCTTGAGCGCCGGGAAGTCCTGCGGCAGGCGTTTCAGATTCTCCAGCGTGGCCCCGCGCCAGCCGTAGATGCTCTGGTCGTCGTCGCCCACGGCGGTGAAGCGCCCGCGTTCGCCCACCAGCAGCTTGAGCAGCTCGTACTGTGTGGCGTTGGTATCTTGGTACTCGTCCACCAGCACATGGCCCAGACGTTGCTGCCACTTGTCGCGCACCTCGGCGTGCTGTTGAAGCAGCTTCAGGGGCAGCGCGATCAGGTCGTCAAAATCGACGCTCTGGTACGCGCTCAGGCGTTCCTCGTACTTGGCCATCACCAGCGCGATCTGGCGTTCGGCCTCGCCTTGCGCCTGGGCCAGCGCCTGTGCGGCGTTAAGGCCTGCGCTCTTCCAACCGCTGATGGTCCACTGCCACTGGCGCGCGGTG
>JBLIZX010000142.1:0-2842 GCA_048860285.1 Macromonas sp.
CGGATGCGGCAACTCAATGGCACACGCGTGCAGCAGCAGGCGTGGCGCGGCTTGCAACGCCGCATCGTCGGCGTACAGCTCATCGCCCAGAATGGGGTGACCGATGGCTTGCAGGTGTACCCGCAGTTGGTGCGATCGACCGGTGACGGGCTCCAGGGCCAGCCGTGTGGTGCCGTGTGCCAGTTGGGGGTGGGGAGTGCTGTGCAGCACGCGCCAGCGCGTGTGGCTGGGTTTGCCGATGTCAAAGTCCACTTTGCTTTTGGGGCGGTTGGGCCAGTCCACAATCAGCGGCAAGCGGATGTCGCTCCAGCCGTCGGCATCGGCGCTGGCGGTATCGGGCTGGCCCGCCACCACGGCCACGTACTGTTTGTGGACTTGGCGTTGGGCAAAGGCGCGGCTGAGCCGGCTTTGTGCCTCGGGGCCACGTGCCAGCACCAGCAGACCCGAGGTGCCCATGTCGAGCCTGTGCACGATCAGCGCGTCGGGGTATTGGGCTTGCGCGCGGGCGCTGAGGCAGTCGGCGTTGTCGGGGCCGCGCCCAGGCACCGACAGCAAGCCGGCGGGTTTGTTCAGCACCAGCAGCGCGTCGTCGGCGTACAGCACGGCGATGCCATCGGGCACGCGCAAGGGTCGCCAGGTGCGGGGCGAGGCAGGGGTCACAGTTCGGCCCCTTCCACCAGAAAACGTACCCGGCGCTGGCCATTCCAGTCGTCGGAATCCATCCGGAACGCCAGCCGCGTGCGCTCGGGCAGGGTGTCGGTGTGGCCAAACCAGATGGCATCCACCAGTTCGTTGCCGTGCTTGACCTTGAGGGCAAGGTGCTTGCTGGTTTGCCCCACCAGGCGTTGGCTCACGATTTCCAGTTCCTCGCAGAACACCGGCGGCGCAAAGCCTTGGCCCCACACTTGCTGTTGCAGGGTATCTACCATGTCTGGCGCGCGGTATTTGGGGTCAAGCGGGCCGTCGGTTTCCAGCTTGCGTTGCAGGGTGGCTTTGTCCAGCCATTCGGTGGCGATGTGTTGCAAGGCTTGGCAAAAGGTGTCGAAATGGTCGGCTGCAATGGTGCAACCCGCCGCGGCCGCGTGGCCCCCAAAGCGCAGCAGCACGCCGGGGTGGCGTTTGGCGATCAAGTCCAGTGCGTCGCGCAGGTGAAAGCCGGGAATGGAGCGCCCGGAGCCTTTGAGTTCGTGCGCCTTGCCGGTGGCCTGGCTGGCGGCAAACACAAAGGTCGGGCGGTAGAGTTTGTCTTTGAGGCGTGCGGCCACAATGCCCACCACGCCCTCGTGAAAGCCGGGGTCGAACACGCACAGCGCAGGTGGTGGCGTGTCGGTGCTGTCGTCCCACAGTTGTTCGGCCAGTTGCAGCGCCTGGTCGCGCATGTCGCTTTCGATGGCTTTGCGGTCACGGTTGATGCCGTCCAGCGTTTGTGCCAAGGTGGCGGCGTGTTGTGGGTCGTCGGTGGTCAGGCAGGCGATGCCCAGCGTCATGTCGGCCAGCCGCCCGGCGGCGTTGAGGCGCGGCCCCAGACCAAAGCCCAGATCGGTGCCGTTGGCTTGGCGCGGTTCGCGTTGCGCCACACGCAGCAGTGCCGCCATGCCAGCTGGCAACTGCCCGGCGCGGATGCGCTTGAGTCCTTGGGCCACCAAACGCCGGTTGTGTGCGTCGAGCTTGACGACATCGGCCACCGTGCCCAGTGCCACCAGTGGCAGCAGGGTGTCGATGCGGGGTTGGCTTTGGGCATCGAACACGCCCCGCGCACGCAATTCGGCGCGCAGGGCCAGCAGCACGTAGAACATCACGCCCACCCCGGCAATGGCCTTGCTGGCAAAGCCGCAGCCCGGCTGGTTGGGATTGACGATCACACAATCCTGCGGCAACTGCACTTCGCCATTGATGACGGCGGGCAGGTGGTGGTCGGTGATGAGCACTTGCAGCCCCAGTTCGCGCGCACGCGCTACGCCGTCCACGCTGGCAATGCCATTGTCCACCGTCACCAGCACATCCGCCCCGCGTGCGTGGACGCGCTCGGCAATGCTGGGGGTCAGGCCGTAGCCATCGGCCACGCGGTCGGGCACCAAAAAGTCCACCCGGTCAAAGCCCAGCGGTGCGCCTAACATGCGCAGGCCACGCAGGCCGGTGGCGCAGGCGGTGGCACCGTCGCAGTCGTAGTCGGCCACGATGCAGATGCGTTGTTGCTGCGCCATCGCGTCGGCCAGCAGGCGGGCGGCTTCGGTGGTGCCCAGCATCTGCGCTGGGGGTTGCAGCAGGCTGAGTGCGTCGTCCAGTTCGGTGGTGTTGGTGACACCCCGCGCCGCGTACAACTTGGCCAGCAGGGGGTGAACACCCGCCTTTTCCAGTGCCCAGGCGGCGCGTGGGGGTACGTCTCGGGTCACAATTTTCATCACAGGGCTTTCAGGATGGGAACAGGGTTGGCACTCTGGCCCCAGCGGGTGCGCCAGCGTTGCAGCAGGCCGGGTCGGTGGCTGGGGTCGTAATGCCAGCTTTGGTAGCCGCGTTCGCCGCACAGGGTCAAGTGCAGCGTTTGTTTGCGTTCGATGCGTGCCAGCCAGTCGGGCACGGTGTCGCGGTCGAGTTGCAGCCACGCGTTGGCCCAGGCCACCCAATCGCCGTGCAGTGCGGGCTGGCGCAGCGTGTCGGGTTGTGTCACGGGCCAAGGCTGGGCCGGGGTACCGCCGTGCCAGCTGCCGCTGCCGCTGATCCAGATGCCGTTGATGGGCAGCAAGCCACGTGCGGTGCGTTCATCGGTGACGGGGTGGGTATAAAACAGCATCTGCGCCTCGTTTTGCAGCCGCAGCAACAGCGGTGCCGCTGGGCCTTGGGG
>JBLIZX010000143.1:0-7668 GCA_048860285.1 Macromonas sp.
TTGCAACAAACGGCGGCATCGATGGAGCAACTCAACGTCCACGTGCAGCAAAATGCCGAACACGCCCGCGAAGCCAACGAGTTGGCCCACCAAGCCAGCCAAGTGGCCACGCAAGGCGGCGAAGTGGTGGCGCAAGTGGTACACACCATGCGCGACATTAATCAAGCCTCCAGCAAAATTGCCGACATCATTGGTGTGATCGATAGCATTGCATTCCAAACCAACATTTTGGCGCTTAATGCAGCGGTCGAGGCGGCCCGCGCAGGCGAGCAAGGTCGCGGTTTTGCGGTGGTGGCCGGTGAGGTGCGCACCTTGGCCCAGCGCAGTGCCGAAGCCGCCAAAGAAATCAAGCAACTCATCTCCGACAGCGTCAACCGTGTTCACCAAGGTACCACCTTGGTGGACCAGGCGGGCCGCACGATGGACGATGTGGTGGGGGCCATTCAGCGCGTGACCGCCTTGATGGCCGACATCAGTGTGGCCAGCTCGGCGCAAAGCGTTAGCGTGGCGGAGGTTGATATCGCCGTCAAGCGCATGGACGAAACCACGCAACAAAACGCTGCATTGGTGGAGGAGTCCGCAGCGGCGGCCACCAGTTTGCGCCAACAAGCCGACCAGTTGGTGGCGGCGGTGGCCGTGTTCAAGACTTGAGCCTCAATACCCAGTGATGCCCCGGTATGCAGCTCGGGTGGTGGACGACACTGCGTCCAACACCTGAGCGTGTGTGGTTTTGTGGCGTGCCAGCAGCCGCGCCGATGCCACGGTCAACGACTTGCAAAACCAGTGGCAACTGTGCTGCATCAGCAGCATCTCGGCGGTCATGGTGTAAGCCTTGTCTTTGGGACTGCGCTGGGCGTGGTTGGTGATGGTGTCGCGCCAGCCTTGGGCGTGTGCTGCCAGCAGCGTCCGAAAATCAAAACACGACGCAGCGGCCCAATGGGCAGCGTAGGGCAAAGCCAGCGGCCAGCGGCACACCCGGACTTGTTCTGATGGTACTTGGGCAAAGTTCTCCACCAGGCGTTCTAGTTCATTGCACAACTGCAATTCGGTGTTGCTTTGCAGTTGCCAGATGTGTTCGCGCCTACCCGGTTCGGTTTCGTCCAGCGCACGCAGGTAGCTGCTGCTCAGGGCTTCCATGTTTTTTTCAATTTGGTATGGGCGCAAATGCATGCCCAGCAGCGCCACACGCTGGCGTTGTTCCTTGTGTTGCAAGGCCAAGCCCGCTCCCGCCAGCAACAGGGTACCCATCAAAATGTCGATCATGGTTGCAATCTTAAACGGGTGTGCGGTCGCCCTATAAAATCAGGCCCATTCGGGCGCAGCCGTTGCCCCCGCTCTGTGGTGCCAAGGACGATCCATGTCAAGCCATGCCAATATCAAAATTTGGGTGCAGTTGTTGTTCACCATCGGCGTGGCATTGTTGGTGGTGTGGACGGGTGTGATTGCTTGGCAAACCCACGTGTACCGCCAATCGGCGTTGCAGCAGGCGCAGGAGTTCTCCCACAGCATGCACGAAGCCACCATGGCTGGGCTGACTGGGATGATGGTGACGGGCACCATCAACCAAAGCCAAGTGTTGCTGGAACAGCTCAACCACTTGGGGGCCATCCGGGAGGTGCGGGTGCTGCGCGGGCCAGCGGTCAGCGACGTGTTCGGCCCTGGCCACGCCAAACAAGCCGCACCACCCGATGCCAATGAACAATGGGTGCTGGCCAACGGGCGTGAGCACATTGAAGTCGTGCAACAGGGCGACACCGAATACTTGCGCACCATTCGGCCCGCATTGGCTTTGAGCAATTACCTTGGCAAAAACTGCCTGACCTGCCACCAAGTGCCTGAAGGTGCGGTGCTGGGGGCGGTCAGCATCAAAGTTTCGCTGGACGAAGTCAACGCCGACTTGGCCGCCCAGCGTTGGAAATCGGTGCTGATTGCGGTGTTGACCAGCATTCCGGTGCTGATGTTGATTTACCCCTTCATCCGCAAAACCGTGACCCGTCCACTGGACGGCGGGGTAGCGGCGGCGCGCGCCATTGCCGGAGGCGACTTGACCCAGCGCATTGAAGTGACCTCACGCAACGAAATTGGCGGTTTGCAACAGACTTTACGCGACATGAACGACAGCCTACGCCGCATTGTGGGCCAAGTGCGCGGTGGCACCGATGCCATCTTCCAAGCCTCGCACGACATTGCCCAAGGCAACGCCAACCTGTCGGCGCGCACCGAACAACAAACCCAGGCCCTGGAGCAAGTGGTCACGGCCCTGCACGGCTTGGCCACCGCGGTGAACCAGAACGCGGCCAGTGCCGAGCAAGCCAACCAGATGGTGTTGTCCGCCGCCGACGTGGCCCACCGTGGGGGCACAGTGGTGTCGCAGGTGGTGCAGCGCATGGACGCGATCCAGACCTCCTCGCAAAAAGTGGCCGATATCGTGGCCCTGATCGACAGCATTGCGTTTCAGACCAACATTCTGGCCCTCAACGCGGCGGTAGAAGCGGCGCGCGCGGGCGAACAAGGCAAGGGCTTTGCGGTGGTGGCCACCGAGGTACGCAACTTGGCCCAACGCACCGCTGCGGCGGCGGGGCAAATCAAACACCTGATTGCCGACTCGGTACAGCAGGTGTCGGCGGGCAGCACGCTGGTACACCAAGCCGGTGCCACCATGAACGACGTGGTACAAAGCATCCAGCGCGTGACCGAAGTCATGGGCCAAATTGCCAGCGTCAGCGCGCAACAAACCCAGGGCATTGACCGCGTCAGTGGTGCTGTGACCGACATGGGCGGCATGACACAGCAAAATGCGGCGCTCGTCGAACAAGCCAGTGCAGCGGCCCAGTCGTTGCAGCAACAGGCCGCGCAGTTGGAGCACGTGGTCAGCACTTTCCGTCTGGATGGCCGTTGATTGCACCTAAAAAAATCTGAGCACAGAAGGCACACCATGTCCACCTTGTTACAGCAGTCTCGTATCTTTGTCGTTGACGACGAACCGGCCAACCTGCGTTTGATGGAAAAGATGCTGAGCAAGGAGGGCTACCTGTCCACGGTGTTGATTGCCGACCCGCGCGAAGTGGTGCCGTTGTACCGCCAGCAAGCGCCTGATTTGATCTTGCTCGACATCAACATGCCACACTTGGACGGCTACAAGGTGTTGGAGCTGCTCAAAGATCTGAACGACCCCACCCCCGCGCCAGTGATTGTGTTGACGGCCCAAAACAGCCGCGAACACCTGTTGCAAGCGTTGGCGGGTGGTGCACGCGATTTTGTGACCAAACCGTTTGACCGCGCCGAACTGGTCATGCGTGTGCGCAACCTGTTGGAGGTGCACCAAGCCCACCGACTGGTACACAACCAGAAAAAAGTGCTGGAAGAAATGGTGCAGTACCGCACGCAAGAACTCAACCAATCGCGGCTGGAGGTGGTGCGCCGCTTAGGCCGCGCCGCCGAATACCGCGACAACGAAACTGGCCTGCACATCATTCGCATGAGCCATTACGCTGCGCTGATAGCGGCCAGCTTGGGTTGGAGTGATGCCGATTGTGATTTGTTGTTGCACGCCAGCCCCATGCACGATATTGGTAAAATCGGTATCCCTGATCATATTTTGCTCAAACCTGGCAAATTCGAGCCCGACGAGTGGGAAGTGATGAAACGCCATGCCCAGATGGGGGCCGACATTTTGAGCGACGGTGATTCCGACCTGATGCAACTTGCACGCAACATTGCGCTGACCCACCACGAAAAGTGGGATGGCAGCGGCTATCCCAACGGTTTGGCGGGCACAGACATTCCGCAAGCGGGCCGCATTGTGGCGGTTGCCGACGTGTTTGACGCATTGACCTCGTCACGGCCTTACAAAAAAGCCTGGCCGGTGGAAGACGCGGTACGTTTTATGCAAGAGCAGGCCGGGTGCCATTTTGACCCTGAAATCGTTAGCCACTTTATGGTCTTGTTGCCCGAAATTGTGGCCATTCGCAACAGCAACCTTGAGCCAGCAGACAGCTGACAGCCCTCATGACCCCCCATTATTCTCGCAGCCAAGCCCGCATACTGGTGGTGGACGACGAGCCCATTAACCTGAAACTGTTGGACAAACTGCTGCGCAGCGAAGGCTACACCGAACTGGAGCTGGTCGATTCGCCGACCTTGGTGTTGCCCGCGTACCAACGCCAGCGCCCTGACCTGATCTTGCTGGATCTCAACATGCCCGGTATGAACGGGTTTGAGGTGCTGAGCCAATTGCAGGCACTGGGCGATCCGTTGATGCCGCCCACCATCATCGTGACCGCGCAATCGAGCCACCGCTTTTTGTTGCAAGCTCTGCAAGCTGGCGCGCGCGACTTTGTGACCAAGCCGTTTGACCGCCACGAGTTGTTGTTGCGGGTGCGCAATTCGCTGGATGCGCAATTGAGCCACGTGTTGTTGCACGACACACAAAACCAGTTGGCGCAACAGGTTGAGTTGCGTGGTGCGGCCTTGGAGCGTGCCGAAAGTGCCACCAAGGTCAAGAGCGAATTCCTCTCCAACATGAGCCACGAGTTGCGCACGCCCATGAATGCGATTTTGGGCATGTTGCAGCTGCTGCAAACCACCGCACTCAACCCGAGTCAGACCGACTACGTGCAAAAAACCCAGCAGGCCGCCAAGTCTTTGCTGGGCATTTTGAACGACATTCTCGATTTTTCCAAAATCGAAGCGGGCAAAATGCCGCTCGACCCCGAGCCGTTCGAATTTGAGCAACTGTTGCAAGAGCTGAGTTTCATCTTGTTCAGCAATTTGGGTGGCAAGCGGTTGGAGCTGCTGTTCGATATCGACGTGGACATGCCCCGTGTTGTGGTGGCCGACGCGTTGCGGCTCAAGCAGGTGCTGATCAACCTCGGCAGCAACGCACTCAAGTTCACCGCCCAAGGCGAAGTGCAACTCACTGTGCGCGTGCAACGCCGCGAGGCCGACCGAATTTGGGTCTATTTTGCGCTGCGTGATTCTGGCATCGGCATTGCCCCAGAGCAGCAAAAACACATTTTTGAAGGCTTCTCTCAGGCCGAAGCCTCGACCTCGCGCCGTTTTGGTGGCACGGGTTTGGGGCTGGCCATCAGCCGCCGCTTGGTGCAGCTCATGGGGGGGGATTTGCAATTGCACAGCGTGGTGGGGCAGGGGTCTACGTTCTACTTTGAAATCCCGTTGGGCCTGTCGGCACCGCTGGCCACCGAGCCTACCGGGCTGACCGACTGGCCAGAAGCTTTGCACGACTGGAACCTGCTGGTGGTGGAGCCCCACACCGCTGCCCGCGCTTTGTTGCTGGATCTGGCCGCCACTTTGCGTTGGCCTGCCCAAGCCTGCACCGATTCGGTGCAGGCTCGCACCTTGCTGGAACAAGCCCACGCCGCTGGTCAGCCGTTCCAGGCGGTGTGGTTTGATATTGAAGCGGAACCGGCCCCAGAAGCGGCGCAACACTTGCAACAACTCCGCCAGCCTTTGCCCGACGGCAGTGCGGCACCGCACATTTTTTTGCTGGCACGTCCAGGGGTGGATCTGTCGTGGTCGGCTACTTTTAAAGCGGATGCCGCAGCGGAGAGCATGGCGGCGAGTTGGTTGTTCAAACCCATTACTTTCAGCAGCGTCAAAACCAGCATGCGGCGCTGGTTGCGCCACGGCAGCACCCAAGGGTCGTCGTCTTCTTCGGTTCAGGCGCTTGGCGGTGCGCCATCGCATTGCCCTGGCTTGTCGGGCGTGCGTATCTTGTTGGTCGAAGACAATCCGATCAACCAAGACGTGGCCATGCAACTGTTGCAGCGCGAAGGCGCTTTGGTCACATTGGCTGAAAACGGCTTGGAAGCGGTACAGCGTCTGTCTACACCTCTGTTGGACTTTGACTTGGTGTTGATGGACATGCAAATGCACGTGATGGATGGTTTGCAGGCCACCCGTTTGATCCGTGAGCAGCTCAAGTTGCTGGAACTGCCCATTGTGGCCATGACCGCCAACGCTATGGCCTCAGACCGCGAAGCCTGCTTGGCCGCTGGCATGAACGACCATATCGGCAAACCATTTGACATTGTGCAACTGGTGGCGGTGGTGCAACGCACATTGGGCCATGCCCCGGCGACCAGCACCACGGTGGTAGCACCCTCGACGGTGGATTTGTCGTCGGCGGTGGCCCAAGTGACGGCCACGGTGGTGCTGGATGCGGAGACCGCCATCAAACGGCTGGGCGGTGACCGCATGTTCTACATCAAAATCCTGCAACGTTTTGTGGCGCTGCTGGAGCAAGAACTGGTGCAGGCCCAACGCCACTGGGAGGCTGCTGAAGGCAAGTTGGCCGAGCGGCTGTTGCACACCCTCAAAGGCAATGCGGGCGCGGTGGGGGCGCACCTGCTGTCGCAGGCGCTGGCATCGGCTGAAAAGACCGCGCGCACGCTGGCCCCTGGGGTGTTGGTGCCACCATACCCCACCGAACTGTTCCGTTTGGCGCAGGCGGTGCAACAGGCCAGCGACGATTTGCACCACTTGTGGGATTTGCCTGTGCCTACGTCTGTGCCAGCGCCACACGCTACGCCTTCTGTCGCAGAGGCACAACCCTTGACGGCCCAAGCGCGTCAAAGTCTAAAAAATCTGATACCCTTGCTGGCAGCGCAAGACATGGAAGCTTTAGACCGTTTTGACGAGCTGATGGCGCAAGGCGATCCCTTGCCCGCTTGCACCCAAGTACAGGATTTGCAGACGGCCATGGACAGCATGGACTTTTTGGCGGCGCACGATTTGGCCGTCGCCCTGCTGGCACAGCCCTAAGACTCGTATTTTTACTAAAGATTTTGCTTGATTGCTTTTTTCACTATGTCCACTTCTGCCCCACCTTCTGTGAACTCTGCGCCGGCACCTGCTGCGGGTTGGGCGTGGCCTGCCAACGCCCGCGTGTTGGTGGTGGATGACAACCTGATCAACCAAACGGTGGCGGCCAAACTGTTGCAACGCCAAGGCTTGCAGGTGGCATTGGCCAGTGATGGCAGCCAAGCGGTAGAGAAGGTGTCTCAAACCCTGTTCAATCTGATTTTGATGGATTTGCAGATGCCGGTGATGGACGGGCTGCAGGCCACCCGCACCATACGCACCTTGCCCAACGGGGTGCATGTGCCGATTGTGGCCCTGACCGCCAACGTGTTTGAAGACGACCGCCGCCGTTGTGTTGATGCGGGCATGAACGACTTTCTGGCCAAACCGGTCAGTCCCAACCTGCTGTACGCCACTCTGGCCCGCTGGATGAACGCTACCCCACATTGACGCTGAGGCAGTCCGGGGTTGCTCAGATCAGGCTGGCGCGGGTGGTTCTGTTGCGGGCGTGGTCAGCGCCAACCAAGTTTGCACGTGCTGCGTAAAGGCGGGCACATCCAGCGGTTTGGTCACGTAATCGTGGAAGCCTGCGGCCATGCCGCGTGCGATGTCTTTGGGCAAAGCGTTGGCGGTCACGGCCACCACCGGCACTTGACGCAGTGCCGCAATGGCGCGCAATTTGGCCAGCACCCGGTAGCCATCCATGTCGGGCATGTTGATGTCCAGCAAAATCAACTGCGGCAGGTACGCCTGTGCCAAGTCAATGCCCAACTGCGGTGTGTGCGCTTGCAACACCCGAACGCCGGGTATATTTTCCAGCACGTGGCTCATCAGCTTGAGGTTGGA
>JBLIZX010000144.1:0-6319 GCA_048860285.1 Macromonas sp.
CACCGCGCCACCCAGCGCGAGGTGTTTGCCCCCGGCCAGTCCACGCTGTTGGACAACGCGCAAGCCACGCTCGGCGCAGCCAGTGCGGCAACGCCGTGGGCCAACCGCCTCATCTACGGCGACAACCTGCTGGCGATGGCCGCGCTGCTGGCGGGTGACGAAAACACGCCCAGCCTGCGCGGTAAAGTGGATTTGATTTACATCGACCCACCGTTTGACAGCAAGGCCGACTACCGCACCAAAGTGACGCTACCCGGTGTGGAGCTGGAGCAAAAACCCACGGTGATTGAGCAGTTTGCGTATTCCGACACGTGGAACGACGGCACCGCGTCGTACTTGGCCATGATCACACCGCGCCTGATTTTGATGCGCGAGCTGCTGGCCGACACCGGCTCCATCTACGTGCATCTGGACTGGCACGTGGGGCATTACGTCAAGCTGGTAATGGATGAGGTATTCGGAAAGGACAACTTTCAAAACGAAATTGTGTGGTCGTATGGAAAAATGGCTTCTGCTTCACGGCGGTTCATGTCCAACCACGACATGATCTTCTTCTACAGCAAGGCCGCAAATCATCACTTTGAAAGTCTCTACATCGATCTGGCAACCCCAGTCAAGCGATTGGCAAGAGAGCTGGTTGATGGCAAATTGAAGAACGCACGCAACCCCGACGGCAGTGTGAAATACGTCTTGATTGACAAAGAAAGAGTTGATGACAACTGGTCGGACATCCCCCGTGTGATGCCTGCCAGTGGTGAATACATTGACTACAACACGCAAAAACCAGAAAAACTTGTTGGCAGAGCTATTGAAGCCTCATGTCCCCCTGGAGGCCTAATAATGGACTTCTATGGCGGCTCCGGCACCACCGCCGCCGTGGCCGAAAAGCTGGGCCGCCGCTGGATCACCACCGATCTGGGCAAACCCGCCTGCATGATCATGCGCAAACGCCTCATCGACCTAGAGGCGCGCCCCTTCCTCTACCAAGCCATTGGCGACTACCAAATCGAAGCCGCCAAAGCCCACTTTGGCAAGCGCGACTTTCGGCTGGGCGACTTGTCGCACATCGTCCTGTCGCTCTACGGCGCGCTGCCCCTGCCGCCCGATGCCAACCCCCAGCGCAACCTCGGCCACATCAGCGGGCTGGACTGGGGCGGCCAGCGCGGCAAAAAAACCTTGGTGCTGGCCGACTCGCCCAACAAACTCACCGGCGCGGCCACCCTCAAAAAAGCCGTGGCGCAGCGCGACAACCTGCTGGGCGGCTGGGACCGCGTGGTGGTGCTGGGCTGGAACTTTGAACCCAGCATTGGCGAGACCATCACCGCGCTCAACGACGACCGGCTCGAAGTGCTGGTGATTCCGCCCGACTTGCTCGACCGCCTCAAAAAGAAAGGCGGCGTGGACAAATTGCGCGGCCAAGTGCGCTTCTCGTCGCTGCAATACCTCACCATCCACCCGCCCACCCGTGTGGCCAGCACCGCACAGCCCGGCCACGAAACCTTGACCGTGCGCCTCAAAAACTACGTGCTGCTTTCGCCCGAAGCCATCAACCTGGACGATGCCAACCGCGCCAAACTGCAAGCCGTGGCCAACGCCGACCCGCTGGCCCTGATCGAGTATTGGGCCGTAGATCCCGACTACGACGGGCAGGTGTTCCGCTCCGTCTGGCAAGACTACCGGGGCAACACCGCCAACGATGCCGACGCGCTGCGCGTGGTACACCAAGCCACCCTCACCCTGCCCACCCAACCGGGGCCGCGCCGCGTGTGCGTGCGCGCCGTGGATGTGTTCGGCTTCGAGGCCGAAGTGGTGGCGCACGTGGGGGCGGCGGCGTGATGGTATGGCTTTGCGGCCACGTCAGCGTTTCAAGTCGCGGTAAAAGTTTTCGTGTGGCCCCAAGGCTTCCAAATAAATCAGGCGCACTTCGTCCTCGCGGGTGTACCCCAGCAAATACAACTGCCCCTGACTGCGGAACTTGTGTACCCACAACTGGGCCAAGTCGCCCTTTTTGCGCTCGCCCACATCGGGGTTGTCGGCCACGGCAGCCACTGCATCGTCGGTGTCGGCAATCAAGGCAGCGTTGGTCAACTTTTTGTACACGCGGGCAAAACGCCGCGTTTGTTGCACTTGCCAACTCATGCTTGCGAGGCACCTGTACGGCGACTGCGCGGCACAAAGGGGGTGCAGTTGTCGCGTGGCTCGGCCAAGCTCATCAAGCTTTCGGCAATAAAGGACACCGGCAAATCGGGGTTGTCCAGCGCCGCCCTGCCCACTTTGGCCCAGTACTCCACCTGGCCTTGTACGGTGCGGAACTCGGCCTTGGCCGCAACCCGTGCGGCGTTGACCAAAGTTTCGTCAATGCGAACGGAAAGGGTGGTCATGGTGTGCCTTTCGTGGTGCTTCAAATTACCACAATTGTAGTCAATTGCGGCCACTCATCAAGCCACGGCCAGCTCTTGCACGGCAGCCAAACTGTCTTGCATGGCCGCTTGCACAGTTTTAAGGTCGTAGGCCGCTTGCAAGTTCAGCCAATACTGCGGCGACTGACCAAGGGCACGACCCAAACGCAAGGCCATTTCGGCACCCACAGGGCGTTCGCCGTGCAGCAGGTGCGACACACGCATGGGCGACACCCCAATGGCCCGCGCAAAGGCGGCTTGCGTCAACCCCAAGTCTTCCAAAATTTCGGCCAGAAATTCACCGGGGTGGATGGGGGGCAAGCCATTCATAGGGACGGCGTTGTACATGGTAAGAGTTCCTCCTTAGTGGTAATCAACGATTTCAACACCGTGGGCATGGCCATCGGCAAACCGAAAGCACACACGCCAACGGTCGTTGATCCGAATGCTCCATTCACCGGTACGGTCGCCACTCAACGCTTCCAGCCGGTTCGATGGCGGTACACGCAAATCTTCTACTTGCGTGGCGGCGTGCAATTGCGTCAAGCGCATGACTGCACGTTTCAAGATCTCCGGCGGCAAGCGGCGGGACTTCCCCGTAGCAAACAACTGCTCGGTCTCAACGCAGGAAAAACTTTGAATCATGCCCAATGATAAACAATTTGTTTATTGCTTGGAAGTTTAGGAAAGAACTGTATGTCTGACACCCACAACCCCTTGGCGCTGGCCACTGCCCTGACCGCCAAAACGCAAGCCCTGTGCCTGGGGCTGGAGCATGGCGCGGCAGACGTGCTGGAACTCGTCACCCCCACCACCGCCGAGCTGTTGCTGTGGTGGTTTGGCGACGAACAAACCGCCACCCGTGGCGCGCTCAATTTCCACGCGGGGCAAAAGCAAGCCATCTTGAACGCCATCGTGGCGCACGAGGTGTTGCAATGCGCCACCCTGCAAGACCTCTACCAACAAGCCGCGCCCGATGCGCTGCTGGTGGGCCAGCGGCTGGCCGAGGTATCGGCCCCCAAACACGCGCACCCCAAATACTGCTTCAAAATGGCCACGGGCACCGGCAAAACTTGGGTGATGCAAGCCCTGCTGGTGTGGCAATTGCTCAACAAAAACGCGGCGTTGGCCGCTGGGCTGGATGACGCACGCTTTACCCGCCACTTTATGGTGGTGGCACCGGGCCTGATTGTGTACGAGCGCCTGCTGGACGCTTTTTGCGGCAAGCTGGTGCCGGGCGGCAACGGGGCGCGGGACTTCGCCAGCTCCGACGTGGCGCGTTGTGCCGATCTGTTCATCCCCGAAGCGCAACGCGACGCGGTGTTTGCCTTTGTGCGCGGCAACGTGTGCGCCAAGCCCGAGATTGGCCTCAAAGCCACCGGCAACGGCATGGTGGCCATCACCAACTGGCACTTGCTGGCCGAAGGCGATGCCGCTGCCGACGAGGTGCCCGACATCCACGCCCCCGGCGCACCGCTGGACGCGCACGAGGTGGTGGCCCAAGTGCTGCCCCTGATGCCGGGCCGTGCCACCGGCAACAGCCTGGACGTGCTCGACCGCCGCTACGCACGCGGCAACGTGCTGGAGTTTTTGGCCGGTTTGCCCGAGTTGATGGTGTTCAACGACGAGGCGCACCACATCCACGACTTCAAGCGCGAAGGCGAAACCACCGAAGTGGAGTGGCAAAAAAGCCTCACGCGCATTGCGGCCCCCAAAGGGCGGCGTTTTGTGCAGGTCGATTTTTCGGCCACGCCCTACAACGACGTGGGCACGGGCAAACACAAAAAGAAGCTGTACTTTGCGCACATCATCACGGACTTTGACCTCAAAACCGCCATGCGGTTGGGCTTGGTCAAGTCGCTGGTGCTGGACAGGCGCAAAGAAATTGGCGCGTTGCCACTGGAGTTCAAGGCCGAACGCGACGAACAAGGCCAACCCACCCTGAGCGAAGGCCAGCGCGTGATGCTGCGCGCAGGGCTGGCCAAATTGCGCAAGCTGGAGGCCGACTTTGCCAAGATCGACCCCACACGCCACCCAAAAATGCTGGTGGTGTGCGAGGACACCACCGTATCGCCGCTGGTAGCCGCCTTTTTGCAAGAGCAAGAAGGTTTGCACGACGACGAAGTAATGAGCATCGACTCCGGCAAAAAGGCCGAATTGGGCGAAAAAGACTGGGCCCCCGTGCGCGAACGCTTGTTTAACGTGGACAAGCACCCCACGCCCCGCGTGGTGGTAAGCGTGCTGATGCTGCGCGAGGGCTTTGATGTGAACAACATCTGCGTCATCGTGCCGCTGCGCTCCAGCCAAGCGCAAATTCTGCTGGAACAAACCATAGGCCGGGGCCTGCGCCTGATGTGGCGCGAAGCGGACTACGCCGACATCAAACGCGAAAACCGCGAACGCATACAAGCGGGGCAAGAACCGGGCAGCTTGCTGGACGTGCTCTCCATTGTGGAACACCCGGCGTTCCAGTCGTTTTACGACGACCTGATACGCGAAGGGCTGGCCAGCGCCAGCACCGAGGCCAGCGACCAGACCAACGCCGCAGGCGACGTGATGACCGCAGAGTTGCGCGATGGGTTTGAGGCGTTTGATTTCGGTATCCCGTTCATTGTGCAAGAAGCCGACGAACTGCGGGAACATGCCGCGCCCGATGTGACCGCCCTGCCACCGTTTACCGCGCTGGGGGTGGACGGTTTGCGCGCACTGCTGGGCAAGGGCGACACCTTTGTGTCGCAAGACCTGCAAAGTGCCACACTGTTTGGCGATTACCGCGTCAACGGTGCGGTGATGAACGTGGGCGGTTACAACGATTATTTGGCCCGCTTGACGCGGCGCATCAGCCAGGCACTGAACACACCGCTGCCCAAAGGCAACAAGGTGGCCACCCACTTGGCACAACCGTATTGGCAAGCACACACCGCCGATTTGACGGGCTGGCTCGACGACTACATCTGGACGCAACTGTTCGGCCAGACCTTCAACCCGTTGGAAGATGAAAACTGGCGGTTGCTGTTGTTGCAGCCGGTGGTAGACCACATCACCAAAGTGTTTGCGGTGGCGTTGCTGGAATCGGAACAACACCACGCCAGCGGCCACACCGAGGTACACACCCGTTGGTTGAGCGAAGCGCCGCGCCTGACGGTGCGCGAGACGCATTCGGTGCCCGTGAGCAAGTGCATTTACACCCGGCTGGGGTGGTCGGCCCGCCACGGTGGGCTGGAAAAAGCCTTCATCCACTGGGCGCAAGCCGATGCGCAGGTGCAAGCGTTTTGCAAAATCAGTGAAACCCGCCACCCCTTTGCCCGCTTGCGCTACGTCAAAGACGACGGTTTGCCCGCGTTTTATTCGCCTGATTTTTTGGTGCGCACAGAACACGCCATCTACTTGGCCGAAACCAAAGCACAGCAGCAAATAACGCACCAGAACGTGCAACGCAAGTTCAAGGCGGCGCTGGCGTGGTGTGAGCGCATCAACGCGCTGGAGCCGCAACACCGCCAGAACCTGCCGTGGCATTACGTGCTGCTGGCCGAACCCGTGGTGTTGGAATGGCAGGCCAAAGGCGCGCACTTGGCCGAGTTGCTGGACTACGCCCGGCTGCGCCCGTTGACCGAAGCCACCTTGCAGCAACGGTTGTTGTAGAACGGCAAAATAGGGGGCGACTTTTCTATCCCCCATGCACAAGGAGACAACATGACTTCACCCGCCCCCACCGTATTCATTACCGGCGCTACGTCGGGTTTTGGCGAGGCCTGCGCACGCCGTTTTGCCGCTGCGGGCTGGCAACTGGTCATCACAGGCCGCCGTGCCGAGCGGCTGGAGGCGCTGGCGCACGAGCTGTCGGCACAGACGCAGGTGCTGCCGCTGGTGCTGGACGTGCGCGACCGCGCCGCCATGCAATCCGCCGTGGACGGCCTGCC
>JBLIZX010000145.1:0-4410 GCA_048860285.1 Macromonas sp.
CATAGGCCGATGTGTCCTGGCTGATGACCAGCAGCTCCTTCACGCCGCCTTCAAACAGGGCCTCGGCTTCCTTGAGCACATCACCCACAGGGCGCGAAACGAGGTCGCCGCGCATGGAAGGGATGATGCAGAAGGTGCAGCGGTGGTTACAGCCTTCGCTGATCTTCAGGTACGCATAGTGGCGCGGCGTGAGCTTGATGCCCGCCTCGCCAAAAGCGCCGGGTACCAGATCGAGGAACGGGTCGTGCGGCTTGGGCAGGTGGGCGTGTACCGCCTCCATCACCTCTTGCGTGGCGTGTGGGCCGGTGACGGCGAGCACGCTGGGGTGCACGTCTTTGACCAGATTGCCGCCGCTTTCGCCAGCGCGTGCACCCAGGCAGCCAGTGACGATGACCTTGCCGTTTTCGGCCAGAGCTTCGCCAATGGTGTCCAGGCTTTCCTTCACGGCATCGTCAATGAACCCGCAGGTGTTGACGATGACGAGGTCCGCGCCCTCGAAGGTCTTGGAGGTTTCGTAGCCCTCGGCGCTGAGTTGCGTGAGGATGAGTTCGGAGTCCGTCAGCGCCTTGGGGCAGCCCAGGCTGACGAATCCGACTTTGGGTGTTTTTGTGGGGGAGAGTGCTTCGCTCATCCCCCTATTGTCCCAGTTCCGCGAGGTGGGCGCCTATTTGCACCCTACGGCGGGCCAGAAAGCGCTGGGTGCAGGTGCAAAAAATCGTGCGATCAGCGCTTGAGCCCAAATGCGCCCAGCATCTGCTCGGTCTGCTTTTGCATCTGCTCCTGCATTTGCGTGAGCATGGACTGGGACTGCTCGACATAGTTGCCCATCATGCCCTTGAGCATGGGCGACTGCAGGTTCATGAACTGCGCCCACATTTCGGGCGTCACGCTCTGGGATTGCTCTGCCAGCTTCTTTTGCACATCAGTGAACGCCTGCACGTTCTTTTCCAGATACGCCCCCATGAAACCCTGCATGGCATGGCCATAGAAGCGGATGATGTTGGCAAGTACCGCCTCGCTGAACATCGGTGCCCCGCCCGCTTCCTCTTCCAGAATGATTTGCAGCAGGATGCTGCGGGTGAGGTCTTCTCCCGTCTTGGCATCGCGCACCACCACGTTCTGGTTGTCGATCACCAGCTGCCGCACTTCAGACAGGGTGATGTAGGTGGAAGTGTCGGTATCGTAGAGACGACGGTTGGGGTATTTTTTGATCACGCGCTGCGTAGTCTTGTGAGCGGCGCTGGTGGATTCGGGCAAAACGGAACTCCTCGGGCAGAACACCCATGTGTGTATTGCAGTGCAACACATTCTAGAGAGCCGCAGGCAAGGCCCTCTCCGAGGAATACCCTGATGAATCGCCTGAGTGCAAAGTCCCCGGCATACCACAAAGCGAACCGGAAAATAAAAAAGCCTTCCAAGCGATTTGCTTTGGAAGGCTTTTAACCAATGGTTAGTTGGTAGGCGCGATTGGACTCGAACCAACGACCCCCACCATGTCAAGGTGGTGCTCTAACCAGCTGAGCTACGCGCCTGTTTGTATTCGAGAATGCGATTATAGCATCAGTTTTTACGCCGAATCAATAAATCCAAGTTCAAGATCGCTCGAAGCTCAGCGCCTGCGCGCCGAACGCACGCCGGCCACGCTGGCCACAATGCCCAGCACCTTGTTGAGACGGCCCGAATCCGCCACCTCCACGGTGAATGTCATCCACGCCGTACCCTTGACCGACTGGGTCTGCACCCCAATCACATTGGTTTTTTCGCGGGCAAACACTTCAGAAATGTCACGCAGCAGGCCCTGGCGGTCTGCGGCTTCCACGGCCACATCCACCGGGTACACCGCTGCGGCAGCAGCCTTCGGAGTGCCCCACTCCACTTCAATCACGCGCTCGGCACTGCGGGCGGCCATTTCGCGGAAGTTGCTGCAGTCGGCACGGTGCACGCTGACACCTTTGCCCCGGGTGACAAAGCCACGGATGACGTCGGGTGGCGCGGGCTTGCAGCACTTGGCCAACTGGGTCATCAGTGAATCGATACCCACCACCAGCACCCCGCACTTAGGTGCAGATTCATTGGTGCGGGTTTTTTTGAGCAGCAGATACTCGTCCGGCTGCAGCACAGGCTCTGGCGGGCGCAGCAGGTTTTCGATGTTGCGCAGCGAGAACTCGTCCTTGCCGACCACTTCAAACAGCGCATCGGCCGACTTGAAGCCCAGCTGGGTAGCCAGGTCATCGAGCTTCATCGCCGTCTTACCCTCGCGCTGCAGCAGCTTTTCCACGGCCTCGCGGCCACGGGCCACGGTTTCATGCGTGGCCTGGGCGTTGAACCAGGCGCGTACCTTGGCCTTGGCCCGGTTGCTGGTGAGGTAGCCCAGATCGGCATTGAGCCAGTCGCGCGAGGGGCGGCCTTCCTTGACGGTGGTGATCTCCACCGTCTGGCCGTTTTGCAGCGGGGTGTTGAGCGGCACCATGGCGCCATCCACGCGCGCGCCCCGGCAGCGGTGGCCCACGCTGGTGTGCACGGCATAGGCAAAGTCCACCGGGGTGGAGCCTTGCGAGAGTTCAATCACCGCTGCGTCGGGCGTCAGCACGTAGATGCGGTCTTCAAACAGGCCACGGTTGGGCACGGCGCCTGCCAGGTCACGCTCCCACGCCAGCAACTGGCGCAGCACGGCGATCTTGGCGTCGTACTCTCCTGCGGCAGACACGCCCGCGTAGCCCTTGCTACCTGCCTCTTTGTAGGCCCAGTGCGCGGCCACGCCATGTTCGGCATGTTCGTGCATGGCCTGGGTACGGATCTGGATTTCGACCGGGCGGCCCTGCTCGTCGCGCACGATGGTGTGCAGCGACTGGTAACCGTTGGGCTTGGGCTTGGCGATGTAGTCGTCAAACTCTTCCACGATGGGGGTGAACTGCTCATGCACCCAGCTCAGGGCGGCGTAGCAGTCCTTCACGGTGAGCACCACCACGCGCAGGGCGCGCAGGTCCAGCACCTGGTCAAAGTTCAGCGACTTGCCCCGCATCTTCTTGACGATGCTGTAGATGTGCTTGGGCCGGCCCTGCACGGTGGCGCTGATGCTGCGGCTGCGCAGTTCAGACTCCAGCCGCTGGCGCAGCTGCTGCATGTACATCTCGCGTTCGCCGCGCTTTTCATCGAGAAGGCGAGCCACTTCCTTGTAGGTGTCCGGCTCCAGAAAACGGAAGGACAAGTCCTCCAGCTCCCACTTCATCTGCCAGATGCCCAGGCGGTTGGCCAGCGGCGCAAACACCTGCAGCGACTCGCGCGCGAGGCTGGGCGACACAGGCCGCTTGCAGGCCGCATGAAAGCGCAGCGTTTGCAGGCGCGACGCCAGGCGCAGCATGACCACCCGCAGGTCGCGCGAGAAGGCCAGCAGCATCTTGCGCACGTTCTCGGTCTGCACGGCAGGGTCGTCCACCTGCTCGGCTGCCAGGGCCTGCCGCTGCACGCGCATGAGCTTGGTGGTCTCGACGGCCAGGGCCGCAAAGCTGTCACCAAAAGCCTTCGCAATCACCTCTTCAGGCTTGTTCAAATGCACGCAGGCGTAGACCAGATAACTGGCGGCCTGCATGGCTTCAGACCCGCCAATGCCTTTGAGGATGGCGGCCACGGCGTCGGCATGGACCAGGGTGTTCTCGCCCGAATCCAGCGTCTCGCAGGCCAGCAACGGCTCGGCGAACGCGCGGGCGCGGGCCAGGGCGTCAACCTGCTCGGGCAAGGCGTTGGCGGTGGCCGCAATCAGTTGCGGCAGCGGCTCGGTCTGCGTGAGGGCGGGGGCTTGGGTAGCGGGGTTTGTCTTCATCCTGCCAATGCACTTTCTGCGACAGGGGCAGCCAATAGGAAATTCTGGACGACGGCCACCTGGTCGGCAGCGATCAAGGTGGGGGCATGTCCCACACCTTCAAACTCCACACAGCGAGCCTTGGGCCCACGGGCCTGCATGGCCTGGGCTGTTTCGCGCGACAGCAGGTCGGACTGCGCCCCGCGCAGCAACAGCGTTTGGGCCTGGATCTGGTCGTACAGCTGCCACAGCACAGATTCGCCGGCGGCTGCAGCTTCCAGGGTCAAGGCCCGAAACGGCAAGGCAATCGCCGGGTCATAGTGCAGCGTCAAGCCGCCATCGGGCAAGCTGCGCAGCATGGGTTTGGACAGCTCCAGCCACTGCTGCTGCGTGTGCGGCCCAAAGCTGGTGGAGATGGCCCACATCGCATCGGCAGCCTGCTGCAGCGAATCAAACCGCGCCGGGTAACCCAGATATTGGCCAATGCGCTGCAGCGCTTGCCACTGGTGCTGATCTGGGGGGGGGGGGGGGGGGGGGGGGAGGGGGGGGGGGGGGGGGGGGGGGGGGGGGGGGGGGGGGGGGGGGGGGGGGGGGGGGGGGGGGGGGGGGGG
>JBLIZX010000146.1:0-2206 GCA_048860285.1 Macromonas sp.
GAGACCTTGCACACCAGCCGCAACAGCACCATCAACCTGCTGTTCACCGATGGCGGCCAGACTTTGGTACGGCCCGACTCCAGCGTGCAGGTGCAGGCCTACCACTTCGACGAGTCCGCCCCAGCGCAAGACCAACTGGCGTTGCAGTTGTTGCGTGGCGGGTTGCGCGCCATCACGGGCCGCATCGGTAAACGCGGCGATCCGAATGCCTACGGTTTGCGCGTGGCCGATGCGCAGGTGCAAGTGCGTGGCACCGACTACACCGTACGCTTGTGCGAGCGCGCTTGCGCCGAGGAAACCACAGGCAGCGCCACCGCCCCAGCCCGGCCCAACTTGCCACAGGTGGTGGCGGGGCGGGTGGTGGGCTTGCAGGGTCAGGTGTTTGCCATTCGGCAGGAGGCGCGTGTGCCATTGAGCGAAGGCGCACCGGTGTACCCCAAAGACATTCTGGAAAGCACCGCAGGCAGCCATGCGGTGGTGGTGTTCCGCGACAACAGCCGCATCACGCTCAATCCGCAAAGCCAATTGGTGGTGAGCCAATTTCTGTTCAATGCAGCGGCTCCCCAGCAAGGCGCGATGGCCGTCAACTTGCTCAAGGGTGGGCTGCGCAGCGCCACCGGCAGCATCGGCAAGGCCGTGCCGCAAAATGTGCGCCATTCCACCGTTACGGCCACCGTGGGCATACGCGGTACGCAGTTTGACATGGTGTGCGGCCCGGCGGACGCAGGTGCCGACCCTTCTGCGGAGCAGGCGCAAGGGCAAAACTGCGATGGTGCGCTCTACGTGTTGACCCGTGACGGTGCGGTGGGCCTGCGCGCGTTGCAGGGGCCGGAGGTGTTGTTGTCGGCGGGCTTGAGTGGTTGGGTGCCGGGGGCGGCGCAGCCAGCGGTGACACTGCCCAGTCCGCCTGCGCTGTTTCAGCGGCTCAACACGCCCTTGCCCGAAGCGGTGCCGGTCAATTTAGAGCAAACGTTTGGCGTGAGCGTGTCGGCCCCGGGTGAGGCCGCCCCGGCGGGGGTGTATCTGGCCGTGCGTGAGGGCGAGGTGCTGTTGAGCCAGGCCAGTCAGGAAGTCCGGTTGCTTGAAGGTGAATCGGCTTATGCTGGGTTGGGTTCACAGTTGACCCCTGTGCGGCTGGAAAGCCCGCCGCCGGTGTTGAACCGCGACCCATTCACCGCCGACCGCATGCTCAATTTCAACATGTGCCGCCGCTGAACCTCCGTGCATGACCGATACCGACACCGATACCGCCGCGCTGCTGCAACGCTTTGAGCAACTCAACAGCGTGGGGGCTGCGCTGTCCAGCGAGCGCGATCTCAACCGCCTGCTGGAAAACATCTTGCTGGCGGCCAAGACCATCACGCGTGCCGACGGTGGCACCTTGTACCGCCTGCTGCCAGACCAGCGCCACCTGCGCTTCGAGATCGTGCGCACCGACTCGCTGGGCATTGCACTGGGGGGCACCAGCGGCAACCCTATCTCGGGCAAGTTCCACGATTTGCCGCTGTTGCGCGACGACGGCAGCCCCAACAACCATTTGGTGGCGGCTTACGCTGCCAACACCGGGCGCACCGTCAACATTCCGGATGCGTACACCGCACAAGGTTTCGATTTTGCGGGCACACGCCAGTTCGACCGCGCCACCGGCTACCGTTCGCAGTCGTTTCTGACGGTGCCGATGAAGAACCACGCCGGTGAATTGATCGGCGTGTTGCAGTTGCTCAACGCGCTCGATCCGGTGGAGGGTCGCGTGGTGGCGTTCTCGGCGGCAGACCAGCGGTTGGCGGAATCGCTGGCCTCGCAGGCGGCGGTGGCGTTGACGAACCGCCAGTTGCTGGAGCAGGTCGAGGCGCTGTTCGAGGCCTTCGTCAAGCTCATCAACTTGGCCATCGACGAAAAATCGCCCTACACCGGCGGCCATTGCCAGCGTGTGCCAGAATTGACCATGATGCTGGCCCAAGCTGTCAATGCCACGCAAGAAGGGCCCTTGGCCGAGGTCAAACTCACCGACGCGGACTTGTACGAGTTGCGCATTGCCGCATTGCTGCACGACTGCGGCAAAGTCACCACCCCGGTGCATGTGGTGGACAAGGCCACCAAGTTGCACACCTTGTACGACCGCATCCACACCATCGACACCCGCTTTGAAGTCGTCAAGCGCGATGCCGAAGTGCGCCGTTGGCAAGCCGTGGCGCAAGGGGGCAGC
>JBLIZX010000147.1:0-4786 GCA_048860285.1 Macromonas sp.
GGTGTCGCCGATGGTGGCATCGTTGGCCGCAACGGTGCCGGGTGGGGCCACCACCGCCAGTTGTGGCATGACAGCCAGTGGTCGAGGGGGAGGGCTGGCCGCCGTGCGTACGGCTTGGGGGCGGGTGGTGGCCGTGGTGGGCACTGCGGGGGGCGGAGGTGTGGGCGGTGGCCCGGTGTTCCTGTCCACGGTGGTGTTGCGCGGTTGGCGGTCGCCCTCCTCACTTTGCCACCACAGCCACCACCATACGCCCAAGCCGACCAGCAGCAGGCCGATGATCCACAGCAGGGCCACGGTGCTCAGCCTGCGGCCTGTTCCAAAAAGCGTTGTGCGTCCAGCGCCGCCATGCAGCCCGTGCCTGCGCTGGTGATGGCTTGGCGGTAGATGTGGTCTTGCACATCACCCGCGGCAAACACGCCCGGCACGCTGGTTTGGGTGGCAAAACCGTTTTGGCCACCGTGCGTGACGAGGTAGCCATCTTTGAGTGCGAGTTGGCCTTCAAACAGGCTGGTGTTGGGGCTGTGGCCAATGGCAATAAAACAGCCTTGCACCGCCACGTCTTCGGTCGCATCGGTCTGCACGTTCTTCAGGCGCACGCCGGTCACGCCTTGGGCGTTGCCCAGCACTTCGTCCAGCACGCTGTGCAGTTTGAGTTCAATTTTGCCTTCCGCCACTTTGGCCATCAGCTTGTCGATCATGATGGCTTCGGCCTTGAAAGTGTCGCGGCGGTGCACCAGCGTGACTTTGCTGGCAATGTTGGACAGGTACAGTGCCTCTTCCACCGCGGTGTTGCCACCACCGACCACGGCCACGGGCTGGCCCCGGTAGAAGAAGCCGTCGCAGGTGGCGCAGGCACTCACGCCACGGCCCATGAAGGCTTCTTCCGATGGCAGGCCCAGGTAGCGTGCCGACGCGCCGGTGGCAATGATGAGCGCATCACAGCTGTACTGGCCGCTGTCGCCGGTCAGCACGAACGGACGCTGGGACAGATCCACGGCGTTGATGTGATCGAACACAATTTCGGTGTTGAAGCGCTCGGCGTGGGCCTGAAAACGCGCCATCAGGTCGGGGCCTTGCACGCCGTCCACATCAGCGGGCCAGTTGTCCACTTCGGTGGTGGTCATGAGCTGGCCGCCTTGTGCCATGCCGGTGATGAGCAAGGGCTTGAGGTTGGCGCGGGCGGCGTAAACGGCAGCGGTGTAACCGGCGGGGCCGGAGCCGAGAATCAGGACTTGGGCGTGTTGCATGGTGCGAAGCGTCAGAATGTAAGACCAACCCCGATTGTAGAAAGCCTGCGGGTTGCGTGCTCGGTTAAGCTTGCGCCCTTGCTCTATGACGTACTCCCTTAAAACTTTGAACAAAAGCGCCAGCAGCCGCCGCGAGCCGTCGGGTCTGGCCCGTTTTACACAAGAAATTGGCTTGACCCTTGGTGTGGTGGGCTTGCTGTTTTGGTGCTTGGCGCTGTACAGCTACACGCGCACCGATCCGGCGTGGTCTACCTCGGGCACGGGTGAGCCGATGCGCAACTGGGCAGGCCACGTGGGCGCATTGTTGGCCGATGGCAGTTATGTGCTGTTTGGGTTTTCGGTGTGGTGGTGTGTGGTGGTGGCCGCACGCGCTTGGTGGTTGGCGTTCATGCGCTGGTCGCGGGTGGAAAGTGGCAGTGTCCACGACGACGAAGGCCCGTGGTGGCAGCGGCTGGACCAGCGCCGCATTGAATTTTGGTTGGGCTTGTGCCTGCTGTTGTCGGCCAGTGCGGCATTGGAGTGGATGCGTTTGTACCGTTGGGACGGAGCGTTGCCGGCCCACGCTGGGGGCGTGTGGGGCCGGTGGTTGGGGGGGGCGGCACTGCGTTGGCTGGGGGACACAGGTTCTGCGTTGGTGGTGATGTGTGCGCTGGTGATCGGGCAGGGGTGGGTGTTCCGTTTTTCGTGGATGGCGCTGGCCGAGGGCATTGGGCAACGTCTGGCGACGCTGATCGACGGCTGGCGTGGCCGCTGGACCGCGCACCAAGACCACCGCATTGGGCAACGTGCCGTGCGTGAACGCGAGCAAATCACGCACCCGCAAGCCACCGTGCCCAAACGTACACGTCAAACCGCAGCCAAAGAAGAGGCTGCTGCAGCCTCACCCGCACCGCTTACGCCCGAAGAGGAGGCTTTGCAGGCCCGTCGCCAGCGCCGCGAAAACCTGTTGCGCCGCGCCAAAACCGTGGTGGGGTTGGACAAAGGCGAGCTGATGCCGGAACAGGAGCCAGAGCCTGCGGCCCCTGTTGCGTCAGCATCCGCCGCACCATCTGGCCCCAAGCGTGCCCCGAAACCCAAGGTTACCGACGCAGGCAGTCAGACTGCGCTGACCGATTCGGCTTTGCCGCAAGTGGATTTGCTGGACGGCATCGGCCCACAACAGAGCACGGTGTCTGCCGATACGCTGGAGATGACCAGCCGCTTGATTGAAAAGCGGTTGCGCGACTTTGGCGTGCAGGTGACGGTGGTGGCGGCGTTTCCGGGGCCGGTCATTACCCGCTACGAAATTGAGCCTGCTACCGGGGTCAAGGGCTCGCAGGTGGTGAATCTGGCCAAAGACTTGGCGCGTTCCTTGTCGCTGGTGTCCATCCGTGTGATTGAGACCATTCCGGGCAAAAACCTGATGGCGCTGGAGTTGCCCAATGCGCGCCGCCAGACCATCAAGCTCAGCGAAATTTTGGGTTCCCCGGTGTACCACGATGCCCGCAGCTTGTTGACCATGGGTTTGGGCAAGGACATTGCTGGGCAGCCGGTGGTGGCCGATTTGGCCAAAATGCCGCACTGTTTGGTGGCGGGCACCACGGGCTCGGGCAAATCGGTGGGCATCAACGCCATGATCCTGAGCTTGCTCTACAAGGCCGAGCCCAAAGACGTGCGCTTGTTGATGATTGATCCCAAGATGTTGGAGCTCAGCGTCTACGAGGGCATTCCGCATCTGCTGTGCCCGGTGGTCACCGACATGAAGCAAGCTGCCAACGGTTTGAGCTGGTGCGTGGGGGAAATGGAAAAACGCTACAAGCTCATGAGCAAGGTGGGCGTGCGCAACCTGGCGGGCTACAACACCAAGATCGACGAGGCCAAAGCGCGTGGCGAATCGATTGCCAACCCGTTCAGTTTGACCCCAGAGCAGCCCGAGCCGCTGGAACGCTTACCGCACATTGTGGTGGTGATTGACGAACTGGCCGACCTGATGATGGTGGTGGGCAAGAAGATCGAGGAATTGATCGCACGGTTGGCGCAAAAGGCGCGTGCAGCGGGCATCCACCTGATTTTGGCCACCCAACGCCCCAGTGTGGACGTGATCACGGGTTTGATCAAGGCCAACATCCCGACGCGCATCAGCTTTCAGGTCAGCAGCAAGATCGACAGCCGCACCATTTTGGACCAGATGGGGGCGGAAGCCCTGCTGGGTATGGGCGATATGCTCTACATGCCCAGTGGTTCTGGTTACCCCACGCGGGTACACGGTGCTTTTGTCAGCGACGAGGAAGTGCACCGTGTGGTGACGTACCTCAAGGCCAAAGGCGGTGAGCCGGATTACATTGAAGGCGTGCTTGATGGTGGCACCGATGGTGAAGGCGGTGACTTGTTTGGCAACGATGGTGGTGAAGGCGCTGGCGAAAAAGACCCGCTGTACGACCAAGCGGTGGCCATTGTGCTGAAAGACCGCAAGGCCAGCATCAGCTATGTGCAGCGCAAGCTGCAAATTGGCTACAACCGTTCGGCCCGTTTGTTGGAGCACATGGAAAAGGCGGGCTTGGTCAGCTCACTCACCGCCAGCGGCCAGCGCGAAATTCTGGTGGCGGCGCGAGGGGGCGAATGATGGCCGCCGCACAAGTTCTTACAACTCGCGGCACCCCAGCCGGAAACCTGGCCCGTGCGGCCAGAGTCTGAAATGCCATGACGATATCTTCATGTTTCATGCGCCGCGTGCTGTGTTGGATCGGGGCGCTGGCGCTGACCGGCATGGCTTGGGCCGATGGCCTGACCGATCTGTCCACGTTTTTGCGCACCACGCAGCAAGGTCGGGCCACTTTCACCCAAGTCGTGACCGCACCCAAAAAAGACGGCGAAGCCACCCCGCGCAGCAAAACCAGCAGCGGTACGTTTGAATTCCAGCGCCCCAGCCGGTTCCGCTTCCAGTACACCAAACCGTTTGCCCAGACCATTGTGGCCGACGGCCAGACGTTGTGGTTGTTCGATGCCGACTTGAACCAAGCCACCGCCCGCCGCCAGCAGGAGGTGCTGGGCAACACGCCCGCGGCGCTGATTGCGGCAGCGCCTGACTTGCGCGGCCTCCACAGCGTGTTCACCTTAAACAACGCCCCCGATGCCGACGGTCAGCAATGGGTGCAGGCTTTGCCCAAAGGCAAAGACGGGCAACTGCAATCTATTCTGCTTGGTTTTAAGCAAGGCCAGTTGACCACACTCGAAATGTTGGACAGCTTTGGCCAGCGTTCTGTGCTGCGCTTTGGCCCCATGAACTTGCAGCCCGGTTTTGCGACGGGGCATTTTGCATTCCAGCCCCCACCGGGGGTGGATGTGGTGCGGCAGTGACACCTCCCGCCATTCCGCTGGCCGAACGCTTGCGGCCCCACACAATCGCTGAAGTGGTGGGGCAGCAGCATCTGCTGGGTGCGGGCCAGCCGTTGCGGGTGGCATTTGAATCGGGCCAGCCGCACAGTTGCATTCTGTGGGGGCCACCGGGCGTGGGCAAGACCACGTTGGCGCGTTTGATGGCGCAGGCGTTTGACGCGCAA
>JBLIZX010000148.1:0-3604 GCA_048860285.1 Macromonas sp.
ATGGGCGCGTTGCCCGAAGGCCAGATCAAAGCCTTTCTGGACAAACACCTGCCCAGCGAGGACGCGCTGCAAGCCCAAGCCCACGCCGAAGAAGCCCAACAACTGGCGCAAGCGGGCGACACCCACAGCGCCCAGGCGCGGCTGGCCGATGCGCTGGCACACGACCCCGGCAACGACGACCTGCGCTTCGACTACGTCAAACTGCTGATCGGCTCCGGCCACCTCGGCGAAGCCGCCGCCGCGCTGGCCCCGGCGCTGGCGCAAATTCCGCTGCAACTGCGCTTTGAGGCGCTGGCGCAGTGGCTCAAAGCGCTCGAATTTGTGGCCACCGACGCGCGCGGCCACTGGCCGCTGGACGAATTTGAACAACGCATCAGCGCCAACAAGCGCGACTTTGACACCCGCTTTGCCAAAAGCCGCCTGCTGATTGCCCAAGGCGACTGGGAAGCGGCGATGGAAGAGCTGCTCGAGATCATCGTGCGCGACAAGAAATGGGCCGACGAAGCCCCGCGCAAGACCTACGTGGCGCTGCTGGAACTGCTGACCCCGCCCAAGCCCAAGGCCGACGCAGGCGCCACGGGCAAAAGCGCCGGCGGCATTGAATTGGCGGGCCAGCTGGCGCTGCAACAAGACCCGCAGGCCGAACTGGTGGCGCGCTACCGCCGCAAACTCAGCATGGCGCTGAACTGAACCAGGAACCCATCATGGCCACCCTCCGCTTTTTACCCACCTTGGCTGTGCTGGCGGGCCTGCTGGCAGGCTGCAACAGCGTGGAATGGCGCAACGCCGATGCCGCCAATGCAATCAAGGAACAGGCGCAACCGCCCGGTTCGGTCTACACCGGCTGGCGCGTGTTCCAAGACAAGTGCGCGCAATGCCACGGCAGCAACGCCACCGGCAGCGCCAGCGCGCCCAACCTGCTGCCGCTGGTGCGCGAGTTGGGCCCGCGCGGCTTTACCGCCCGCGTGCTGCAACGCTACGACTGGAATTTGCCCGTTGAAGCCGCCCAACTGCAAGGCCAGACGCTGGAACACTGGACGGAACGCGTGCTGCAACGCCAAGCCGGGGCCATCACCATGCCCGCGTGGCAAACCGAACCGCGCGTGAACGCCCACATTTTGGACTTGCACGCCTACCTGTCGGCACGCGCCGATGGCAGGCAGGGCGTGGGCCGCCCCACCCCCTGAAGCACTTTAGCCCATCAGGCGGGTCAGCGCCTCTTGGTACTTGGCGGCGGTCTGCTCAATCACCTCGCGCGGCAAGCGCGGCGCGGGTGCGGTCTTGTTCCACGGCTGGCCGTTGACTTGGGCGGTTTCCAGCCAATCGCGCAGAAATTGCTTGTCAAAGCTGGGCGGGTTGCTGCCTTCTTGGTAGCTGTCGGCGGGCCAGTAGCGCGAGCTGTCGGGCGTGAGCACCTCGTCCATCAGCACCAAAGTGCCGTCGGTGTCCAAGCCAAACTCGAACTTGGTGTCGGCAATGATGATGCCTTTGGTCAACGCAAAGGCGGCTGCCGCTTGGTAGAGTTGGATCGACACGTCGCGGATTTTGGCCGCCAGCTCCGAGCCGATCATTTCCACGGTTTTTTCGAACGTGATGTTCTCGTCGTGTTCACCCACTTCGGCCTTGGCTGCGGGGGTGTAGATCGGGGTGGGCAGCTTGCTGGCATTCTTCAGGCCTTCGGGCAAGGGCACGCCACACACCTGGCGGTTGTCTTGGTATTCCTTCCAACCACTGCCCGCCAAATAGCCGCGCACCACCGCTTCCACCGGGATCGGCTTGAGACGCTTGACCAGCATAGAGCGGCCCGCCACCAGCGGTTTTTCGGCCTCGCTGACCACGCTGGTTGGGTCTTCGCCCGTCAGGTGAATCGGGCAAATATTTTGGCCATTCGGGCCCAGCAAATCAAACCAAAACAAGCTGAGTTGGGTCAGCAACTCGCCCTTGCCGGGGATAGGCTCGCCCATGATGACATCGAACGCGCTGATGCGGTCGGAGGCCACCATCAGGATGCGGTCATCGCCCACGGCGTAGTTGTCGCGCACCTTGCCACGCGCCAGCAGCGGCAGGGATTGAAGGGCTGAAGTGTGCAAGGCTTGGGACATGGCAGGCGGGTCGAGGATGTGAAAAAACAGAACAATTCCGGCAGATTATCGCAAGAGTTGACCGCGCTGAGGGAGGCACAGCTTGGGCAACCACGGTTTGGCCATGTCGTGATGTGTTTTTTGCATATGACCATTCACTATGATTGGCAATCCGCTATCTACCCTTTGCGCCACAGGAGCCCCACCATGTCTTCATCATGGAAATTTGAAACCCAGTCCGTCCACGCCGGTTACAGCCCCGACCCCACCACCAAAGCCGTGGTGCCCCCCATCTACCAAACGGTGGCCTATGCGTTTGACAGCGCCCAACACGGCGCGGATTTGTTCGACCTCAAAGTGCCGGGCAACATCTACACCCGCATCATGAACCCCACGCAATCGACGCTGGAAGCCCGCGTCGCGGCCTTGGAAGGTGGCATTGGTGCGCTGGCCTTGGCCTCGGGCCAAGCCGCCATCACCTACGCCATCCAAACCATCGCCGAAGCGGGGGACAACATCATCTCCTCCACCGCCCTGTACGGTGGCACCTACAACCTGTTTGCGCACACGCTGCCGCAATACGGCATCGAAACCCGCTTTGCCGATTCGTCCGACCCGCACAGTTTTGAGGCCCTCATCGACGAGCGCACCAAAGCCATCTACGCCGAATCGCTGGGCAACCCGCGCGGCAACATCACCGACATTGCCGCACTGGCCGAGATTGCACACCGCCACGGCCTGCCGCTGATTGTGGACAACACCGTGCCCAGCCCCTACCTGTGCCGCCCGTTCGAACACGGGGCCGACATCGTGGTTCACTCCTTGACCAAGTACATGGGCGGCCACGGCAACAGTTTGGGCGGTGCGATTGTCGATTCGGGCAAGTTCCCGTGGGCCGAGCACAAAGCCCGCTTCAAGCGCCTCAACGAACCCGATGTGAGCTACCACGGCGTGGTGTACACCGAAGCGTTGGGTGCGGCGGCCTACATTGGGCGCGCACGTGTGGTACCGCTGCGCAACATGGGCGCGGCCATCTCGCCGTTCAACGCGTTTTTGATCCTGCAAGGCATTGAAACCCTGCCGCTGCGCATGGACCGCATCTGCGACAACACCTTGGCCGTGGCCCAATTCCTGAAGAACCACCCCAAAGTCAAGTGGGTCAACTACGCCGGCCTGCCCGACCACCCCGACCACGCGCTGGTGCAGCACCTGATGGGTGGCCGTGCCTCCGGCCTGCTGACTTTTGGTGTGGAAGGCGGACGCGCCGGGGGCGAGCGTTTTTTGGACGCGCTGCAATTGTTCACACGCTTGGTCAACATCGGGGACGTGCGCTCGTTGGCAACCCACCCGGCATCGACCACGCACCGCCAATTGTCCGCCGCAGAACTGGAAGCCTCGGGTGTGACCGAAGACACCGTGCGCCTGTGCGTGGGCATTGAACACATCGACGACCTGCGCGCCGACTTGGAACAGGCGCTGGCACAGGCCTGACCTGACGGCCAGCTCAACACACCGTGGGACAG
>JBLIZX010000149.1:0-2519 GCA_048860285.1 Macromonas sp.
GTGCCCACCGGCGCACCAAATGCCTTGGCCAACAGCGCAATCAGCCCAAATTTGAACACCAACGACAACACCAGCAGCAACAGCACCAACGGCCAACGTTCCACCACCAACCACCAATCCAGCAACATGCCAATGGTGATAAAAAACAGCCCCAACAACACATCGTGGAACGGGCGGATGTCGGTTTCCACCTGGTGCTTAAACTCGGTCTCGGCAATCAACATGCCCGCCACAAACGCACCCAGCGCCAGCGAGAGGCCTGCGTGCTCCGTCAACCATGCCAACCCCAGTGTGATGAGCAACAAGTTCAACATGAACAACTCGTCGCTCTTGTGCCGTGCCACCAGCGTTAGCCACCAGCGCATCACTTTCTGACCACCGGTCAACAACACCGCCAACAGCACCACCGCCTTGAGCAGTGCCAGGCCCAATTCGGTAAACAGCTCCTGCGGCGGCGCACCCAATGCCGGAATCAGCACCAGCAGCGGCACCACCGCCAAGTCTTGGAACAACAAAATGCCCACCACCCGCTTACCGTGCTCACTCTCCAGTTCCAGCCGGTCGGCCACCAGCTTGACCACAATCGCGGTGGAACTCATCGACATCACACCACCCAACGCCAGCGCGGTGTACCACTCCAGCTTCCACCACTGGGGCAACGCCCAATCCAACGCCAACGAAGCCACCGTTGTCAACGCCACCGTCAACACCACCTGTGCCAGCCCCAACCCAAACACCAGCCGCTTCATCGTCTGCAACTTGGGCAAGCTGAACTCCAGCCCAATCACAAACATCAAAAACACCACCCCAAATTCAGCCAAGTAACGTACACCCGCCGAATTTTGGGCCAGCGCCAGTGCATTGGGCCCAATCACCACCCCCACGGCCAAATAACCCAACATTGGCGGCAATTTAAGCGAACGGCACACCACCACCCCCACCACAGCGGCCAGCAAATACAACAGCGCAATATCGAGCGAATTCATGGTTCTATCTTACGGCAGCCTCTCGCAGCCACTGCCAGCCCGCCCTCCCCCCATTCACGGATAATCTCGCACCATGAACACCCCGATTGCCGTGGACACCACCGCCACCTTGGCACAAGCTCGCACCACACTCGACATCGAAGCACAAGCCATCCAGCGTTTGGCACAACGCTTGGATGCCCGCTTTGCGCAAGCCGTGCAACTGGCCTTGGGCTGCCAGGGCCGCATCGTCGTGACTGGCATGGGCAAAAGTGGACACATCGGACGCAAAATCGCTGCTACCTTGGCCTCCACCGGCTCACCCGCCATGTTTGTTCACCCTGCCGAGGCCAGCCACGGCGACCTGGGCATGATCACAGCGCAAGACGTGGTACTGGCCATCAGCAACAGCGGCGAAAGCGAAGAACTCACCGCCATCCTCCCCCTCATCAAACGCATGGGCGTACCGCTGTTGGGCATGACCGGCCAGCCCGACTCCAGCCTAGGCCGCCATGCCGACGTGGTGCTCGACACCAGCGTCGAAAAAGAAGCCTGCCCACACAACCTCGCCCCCACCGCCAGCACCACCGTGCAACTGGCCTTGGGCGACGCACTGGCCATCGCCCTGCTCAATGCCAGAGGCTTCCGGCCCGACGACTTTGCCCGTTCCCACCCCGGCGGCGCACTGGGGCGGCGCTTGTTGACGCTGGTCTCCGATGTCATGCGCAGCGGCGATGCCGTGCCCCAAGTTGGCCCAGCCGCCACACTGAGCGAACTCATGCGTGAAATGAGCGCCAAAGGCCTGGGAGCCAGCGCCATCGTCAACGCACAACACCACCCTGTCGGCATGTTCACCGACGGCGATTTGCGCCGCCTGATCGAATCTGGTACCGACCTGCGCAGCGTGTGCGCCGCCGACATCATGCGCCCCCAGCCCCGCACCATCTTGCACAACGCTTTGGCTGCCCAAGCGGCTGAACTGATGGAAACCCACCGCATCAACAGCCTGTTGGTCGTCAACAGCGCAGGGGAGCTCTGTGGTGCCCTCAACAACCACGACCTCATGCGCGCCAAAGTCATCTGACCGCACTTCTCCCACCATGAGCACACTTCCGCCTCTGCGCCCCACCCTCCACTTTGCGCCTGAACTGCTGTTGCAAGCCCAAGCTGTGCGCGTGGTGTTTTTCGACGTTGATGGTGTACTCACCGACGGTGGGCTCTACTTCAGCGAAGCGGGCGAAACCCTCAAACGCTTCAACACCTTGGACGGCCACGGCCTCAAACTGCTGCAACAAGCGGGTATTACTCCAGCCATCGTCACCGGGCGCGACTCCCCCGCACTGCGCATGCGCCTCAAAGCCTTGGGCGTTGTCCATGCCCGCTTTGGCACCGAGGACAAACGCCCCGCCGCTGAAGCCATCCTGCAAGAACTCGGCCTGAGCTGGGCCGATGCCGCCGCCATGGGCGATGACTGGCCCGATTTGCCCATGCTACGCCGCTGTGCATTGGCGATTGCACCGCCGCACGCCCACACCGAAATCCGGGCATTGGCCC
>JBLIZX010000150.1:0-5107 GCA_048860285.1 Macromonas sp.
ACCTCACCCGGCCCGCGCACAATGCGGCCATAACCGGTGGGGTCGGGCAAGTCCAGCGTCAACAAGGCCAGATGTTGACCATCGCACACCTGCAACAAGGCGTGCAGGGTGTCGGCCTGGGTCAGCGGCACATCCCCCGAAAGCACCAAGGTCACGCCATCGTCGTCCAGCACCGGCACCGCCTGCTGCACCGCGTGGCCCGTGCCCAACTGCGGCATCTGGCGCACAAACTGCAACGGCAACGCGCTTGCGGCCAGCGGGGCCAGGGCCGCCTCCACCTGCTCGGCCTGGTGCCCGGTGATGACCACCGCACGGCGCGCCTGCAAACGGGTGGCGCAGTCGATCACGTGGTGGACCAAGGGCTTGCCCGCCAACCGGTGCAGCACCTTGGGCCGCAAACTCTTCATGCGCGTGCCCTTGCCCGCCGCCATAATCACCACATCCACCTGCGTCGCCATGCCATCTCCTTGAAACGCGCCTGAAAATGGCGCTATGCGCGGATTATCCTGACCTTTACGCCCACACTGCCATGAGCCTGTTCAGCCAAATTTCGCCCCAGCCCGCCACCACGCCAGCCCCCGGCCCAACGCAGATGCACATGATCGACTACCGCATCCACGGTGACGACATGCAGTTGGTCGAGATTGAACTCGACCCCAATGAGTCCGCCATCGGCGAGGCCGGCTCCATGCTCTACATGGAAGACGGCATCGAGATGGACACCCTGTTTGGCGACGGCTCGCACCGAGAAAACGGCTTTCTGGGCAAGCTCATGGGCGCAGGCAAGCGCCTCATCACCGGCGAATCGCTGTTCACCACCGTGTACCGCAACCAAGCCAGTGGCAAGCGCAAGGTCGGTTTTGCCGCGCCCTACCCCGGCAAGATCTTGCCCATGCGGCTGGATCAACTCGGCGGTACGCTCATCTGCCAAAAAGACGCATTCCTGTGCGCCGCCCAAGGCGTGAGCATCGGCATCCACTTTCAGCGCAAACTGGGCGTGGGCTTCTTTGGGGGCGAGGGTTTCATCATGCAACGGTTGCAAGGCGACGGACTGGCGTTTGTCCACGCGGGGGGCACCGTCATCCAGCGCCAACTGCAAGCGGGTGAAACCTTGCGGCTGGACACCGGCTGCTTGGTGGCACACACACCCAGCGTGGCGTTCGACATCGAATACGTGGGCAAAATCAAAACCGCACTGTTTGGCGGCGAAGGGCTGTTTCTGGCCCGCCTGAGCGGCCCCGGCACCGTGTGGATGCAAAGCCTGCCGTTCTCGCGGTTGGCCTCGCGCGTGTTTGCGGCCGCACCCCAGCGTGGCAGCGGCGGACGCGAAGAAGGCTCCCTGTTGAGCGGTTTGGGGTTGGGTGCTGGCGCTGGGCTGCTCGGTGGCAGCTTGCTGGGTGGCGACGACAGCGACTAAACCGCCACCGGCAACACCGCCCCTCGGCGTTGCAACGACACGATGGACAGGCCCGTGGGCGCGCGCACCGCATCGGCCAACGTGTACTGGTTCAGGCGTTCAAAAAACGCCTGCAACGCATCGTCCAAGGCGCTTTTGAGTTGGCAATTGCGCGCCAACACGCACGGCGGCGCGCCGCAGTCGATCAACGACGGGTTGTCTTCGAGCGCACGCACCACGTCCCCCAAATGGTACTGGTCGGCGGGCCGGGCCAGCGCCATGCCCCCCCCCTTGCCCCGGGTCGTGGCCACCAACCCCAACTGTGCCAGCCGGTGTACCACCTTCACCAAATGGTTGCGCGACACCGCCAGCCGCTCCGCCAGTTCGGTGATGGTGGCACGCGCGGTATCGCGTTCCCCCATGCTCAGGTACATGAGGACACGCAAGCCTAAATCGGTGAAACGGGTAATTTGCATCCGGCCACTTTAGGCCTGCACACCGCCCGTGTCAAACACCTCGGTGTGGATACGCGCTGCTGGCACCCCCAGCTGTTGCAACGCACGCAACTGCACCTGCAAGAACCCCACGGGGCCACACAGGTAGAAGTCTGCGTCGCTGCCTTGCGGCCACAGAGTGGCCGCATCCAACGTGCCCACCTGCGCCGGTGCGCTGACCGGGCCTTGGTCGTGGAACAGGTGCCACCGCACTTGCGGGTGCTGCGCCACCACTTGCGTCAGGTGCGGCCCAAACGCCAGCACATCGGCGTTGCGGCAAGCGTGGACGAACTGCACTGGGCGCTGCGGTGCGGTTTGCACCAGACGGTTGAGCATCGCCACCATCGGTGTAATGCCCACCCCACCGCTGAGCAGCACCACCGGTGTGTCCAGCGTCTCGTCCAAATAAAACTCCCCAAAAGGTGGGGCCAGATCCAGCAAATCGCCCACTTGGTAAGCGTCGTGCAAACGGTTGGACACACGGCCCGGCGGCGTGGTGGCGGTGCCCGCCTCACGCTTGACCGAGATGCGCAAACACGGCTGCCCCGGTGCGTCGGACAAGGTGTACTGGCGCGGCTGCATCACGCCCAGTTCCGGCACAAACACGCGCACGCAGGTGTACTGCCCTGCGCGGTATTGTGGCAACGGGCCACCATCGCAAGCCTCCAAATAGAACGAGGTGATCTCGGCGCTCTCGGCCTCTTTGCGCGCAATGCGGAAGGTGCGCCAGCCGCTCCAGCCACCGTCCTGGTTGCAGGCGGCATCGTAGAGCTGGCTCTCGGCTTCGATGAAGATGTCGGCCAATGCGCCATAGGCCACGCCCCAAGCGTTCACCAGCTCATCGCTGGCCGCGTCGCCCAGCACTTCGCGGATCGAGGCCAGCAAGTGCTTGCCCACAATCGGGTAATGCTCCGCACGGATGCCCAAGCTGGCGTGCTTGTTGGCAATCAGCGCCACCACCGGGGCCAGCACCGCCGGATTGTCGATGTTCTCAGCGTACGCCAGCACCGACAGCGCCAGCGCCGTGGGCTGCTTGCCGGTCTCGTTGTGCGAACGGTTGAAGATCTGTTGCAGTTCCGGGTTATGGCGGAACATGCGCTGGTAGAAATGGGTGGTGAGCGCCACCCCGTGCTCTTTCAGCACAGGGATGGTGGCCTTGACCAGTTCACGTACACGGGCATCCAACATGGTGTCGTCCTTTTAGATGTATAAAAAATACATCTTTTTAAAACCAAAAAAATCCGCACCACACGGCACGGACGCATAAAGATTTACCGATATTACATCTTTTTGAATCCGTTGCCCAGTGGTGCGGGCCCGTCAGTAGGAAGTGGCTGCACGCGCCGCCTGGTCATAACGACCGGACAGGGTGCGCAGCAACTTCGCAAAGTCGCCCAACTGGCGGTTTTCATCGGCCGCACCGGAGAAGCCCGGCATCAGGCAAGCCTCGCGCACCTCGCGGTAGCGCATGCACAGGGCGGCGCCCGCCTCGGTGGTGGAAAAGAACACTTCCTTGCCCTTCTTCTGGCTGCGCACATAGCCGACCGCTATCAGCTTCTTGAGCGAGTAGGACACCACATGGGTGTCCTCGATGTTGAGCACGAAGCAGATGTCGGCCAGGCGCTTCTCCATGGCCCGGTGGTTGGTGTGGTGCAGCACCAGCACATCCACCGCCGCCATGTCCTTGACGCCGGCCGCGCCCATGCAGCGCGTCAGCCAACGGTTGAAGGCATGGGTGGCAATGATGAGTCCGAACTCGAACTCCGAGAGCTCAGGCGATTTTTCCGACACCAGATGGGCCGACGTGACAATGCGCTGCGAGTCATGGACAGGGGTGCTGGCGGAGGCACCAGCGGTGGGAAGGTCGGACATACAGAAATTGGCTCCGTGAACAAGGGGGAACAGGAATACCGTTCCATGTTAACAACACCACCCAATTACGGGTAAACCTTGATGACAAAACATCAATACTTTATTAAGATCTTGCCATCGATATGCTTTCAGAAACGCTGGTTGGCAGCCGCCGGCCGGCATCCTCACCCTCAACGGAGTACACCATGGTCAATGTGAAACAGTGGGCCAGCGCAGGCCTGGCGGCCGCCACCTTGTCGTTCGGCGGCCAGGTGCTGGCGCAGCAGAAGTGGGACATGCCGACCGGCTACCCGGCGTCCAACTTCCACACCGAGAACATCCAGCAGTTCGCCAAGGAAGTCGGTGCGGCCACCGGCGGCAAGCTCAAGATCACGGTGCACGACGGCGGCTCGCTGTTCAAGGCCAACGAGATCAAGCGCGCCGTGCAGGGTGGCCAGGCCCAGATCGGCGAGATCATCATCTCGGGCTACTCGAACGAAAACGCCATGTTCGGCGTCGACTCGATCCCCTTCCTGGCCACCAGCTACGCCGACTCGCAAAAGCTCTGGAAGGTCTCGCGCGCTGCCACCGAGGCCGCGCTGGCCAAGCAGGGCATCAAGGTGCTGTACTCGGTGGCCTGGCCGCCACAGGGCATCTTCAGCGCCAAGCCGATCCAGTCGGTGGCCGACCTCAAGGGTGCCAAGTGGCGCGCCTACAACCCCAACACCAGCCGCATCGCGCAGCTGGTCGGCGCGCAGCCGGTCACGGTGCAAGCCGCCGAGCTGACCCAGGCGCTGGCCACGGGCGCCGTCACCACCTTCATGTCGTCGAGCGCCACCGGCTACGACGGCAAGGTGTGGGAGCAGGTCAAATACTACTACGACGTCAGCTCCTGGCTGCCGAAGAACCTGGTGATCGTGTCGAAGAAGGCCTTCGACAGCCTGGACCAGCCGACCCAGACCGCCATCACCAAGGCCGCTGCCGAGGCCGAGACACGCGGCTGGAAGATCAGCGCCGAGAAGAACAGCTGGTACCTGGATCAGCTGCGCAAGAACGGCATGACGATCGACGCTGGCAGCCCGGCCCTGCGTGCCGAGCTCAAGAAGATCGGCGACACCATGGTGGCCGACTGGGCCAAGCAGACCGGCGCCGAGGGCCAAGCCATCGTTGACGCCTTCCGCAAGTAAGCACCTGCGGAGCGCCAGCCGACACCCCCTCCCGCGAGGGGGTTTTTCAATCCACTTTCGCAAAGGCAGGCCATGCGCCCACTGCTCGATCGATTCTTCAACATCGCAGGCTACCTGGCCGGCTTCTTCATGGTCGGCACCCTGCTGGCGGTGCTGGCCAGCATCCTGGGCCGGCTGCA
>JBLIZX010000151.1:0-10506 GCA_048860285.1 Macromonas sp.
GGCAGGCTGTCGGTCACAAAGTCTTGGCCCAACACGTCGGCCAGACGTTGCGCCAGTGCGCTGTCTTCGTCGTCGGCGATGCAGGCGCGCCACTGTTCCAGCAGTTTGTGGTCGTGCCACACGGTAAAGCCCACGTCGGGCCGGGCCAGCGCGTGGCGGCGCACGGCTTCGAGGCAATGCGCCAGTTCGGTGGCCTCGGTTTTGAGGAATTTGCGCCGCGCCGGGGTGCTGTAAAACAGCTCGCGCACTTCCAGCGTGGTACCAGTGCCGCGTGCGGCGGGTTGCAGTTCGCCGGTGCGGGCTTGCAGCAGCCAGCCGTGGGGTTCTGCGGCTTCTTCGGTGCGTGAGAGCACGCTCACGTCGGCAATGGAGGTGATGGCCGCCAACGCCTCACCGCGAAAACCCATCGTGCCCACCGCTTCCAGTTCGGCCAAATTGCGGATCTTGCTGGTGGCGTGGCGTTTGAGCGCGGTGGGCAGTTCGGCCCGTGGAATACCGCTGCCGTTGTCTTCCAGCGCAATCAGGCGCACGCCGCCTGCTTGCAGGCGCAGGGTGATGTGGGTGGCCCCGGCATCCAGGGCGTTGTCCAGCAGCTCACGCACCACCGAAGCTGGGCGCTCCACCACCTCGCCTGCGGCAATCTGGCTCACCAGCTCGTCGGGCAGTTCCAAAATGGGGCGGCGGATGGTGTGGGTGGCCTTGGTGTGGTCGGTGGTGTGGGTGTGTGGTGCAGTCATCGGGCGCAGATTGTAGGAGTTGTACCAGCGGCGTACAGGCCTTCCCACAGCAGGGGACGGAGCGGCACGGCCATAATGCCGTTTTATGGAACTGATGGCCTTTTTGATCGACTTCATCCTGCACGTAGACCAGCATTTGCAGGCGTTTGTGCAAACCTACGGCGCGTGGGTGTACGCACTGCTGTTTTTGATTGTGTTTGTGGAAACCGGCTTGGTGGTGATGCCGTTTTTACCCGGCGATTCGCTGCTGTTCATTGTGGGGGCGCTGTGCGGCGCGGGCCTGATGAACCTGCCGCTGGCCATGGGCTTGCTGGTGGTGGCGGCGGTGCTGGGCGACCAGTTGAACTACACCATCGGGCGCTATTGTGGCCCCAAGGTGTTTCAGTGGGAAGACTCGCGCTGGTTCAACAAAAACGCTTTCAACCAGGCGCATGCGTTTTACGAGCGTTATGGCGGCATCACCATTGTGCTGGCGCGTTTTATGCCGTTCATCCGCACTTTTGCGCCGTTTGTGGCTGGGGTGGCGGCCATGACGCGCAGCAAGTTCACCGCATTCAACATTGGCGGCGGCGTGCTGTGGGTGGTGGGTTTGACCGGCGCAGGCTACCTGTTTGGCAACTTGCCGTGGGTGCAGGCCAACCTGAGCAAGATCATCTGGGCCTTGATCTTGGTGCCGGGTGCGATTGCGCTGTTGGGTGCCTGGCGGGCTTCGCGTCAACCAACAGCCACACCCTGATGGGGGTGTGACTGGGCGGTGGTTGCCGTGGCTTCACAGTTGGCGGCTGCGCGCCAGCGGTGGGTTGTTGGCAAAGTAGCGTTTGATGCCGCGCAGCAACGCATCGGCCAGTTCTTCTTGGTAAGCGGGGTCGTTCAGGCGTTTTTCTTCCTCGGGGTTGCTGATGAAAGCGGTCTCGACCAGTACGCTGGGTATGTCGGGCGCTTTGAGCACCGCAAACCCAGCTTGCTCCACCTTGGGTTTGTGCAGTTTGCCCACCCGTCCCATCTCGCCCAGCATGGCGTGGCCCAGTTTCAGGCTGTCGTTGATCTGCGCGGTGGTGCTCATGTCAAACAACATGCGTTGCACACTGGCATCGGTTTCGCGCTGTCGCGCCAAGTTCACACCACCCACCAAATCGGCGGCGTTTTCGCGTTTGGCAATCCACGATGCGGTGGCGCTGCTCGCGCTGCTGTGGCTCAGTGCGTACACGCTGATGCCCTGTGGGACGGGCGAGTCAAACGCATCGGCGTGCAGGCTCACAAACAGGTCGGCTTGCACCCGCCGCGCTTTTTCCACCCGCGTGGGCAGGGGCACAAAGAAGTCGGCATCGCGCGTCATGTACACCTGCACCGGGTTGCCGTTGATGCTGAGGTTGCTCAGGCGTTGGCGCAGGCGTTGGGCAATTTGCAACACCACGTGCTTTTCTTGCGTGCCGCCAGGGCCGATGGCACCGGGGTCTTCGCCGCCGTGGCCGGGGTCTAGGGCCACCACAATCAGCCGGTCGGTTTGGCGCGGTGTGGCTTTGGGCCCCGTGGGCGGGGCCGCAGCCTGCTTGGGAGGGGGGGAGGTCGCTGGTGGCGGCACAGCGGGTGGCAAGCTGGCGGGTTTGAGGCCTATCCCCAGCGCCGGGTTGGGGTTGCGTGTTGGGTTGGCCAGCGTGGGCATCGGGTTAACGGCCGTCACAGGTTGTGTGGGCGATAGCACCGCCACGCTGGTGGTGGCCGCGCGCGCCACGGCGGTTTTGCCCACCGCGCGGTCGGGGCCTTGCTGGCGTATCAATTCACCCAACGGATCGGAGGGGGGCAGCGCTGGGCTGTTGGGGCCAGCGGCCAGCACGTTTTCCACGTTGTTGAGCCGCTGGGCAATCAGCTCTTGCAATGGGTCGGGGCTGGGGGCCGCATGCAAGTCCAGCACCAGCCGGTGTTGGTAGCGGGCCACGGGGGGGAGCTGAAAAATTTGCGGATCGATGTGTTGTTTCAGATCCACCAGCAAGCGCACGCTGCTGTCGGGATTTTGCGCTACCCGCAGCCGCGCCACGTTGGGGTCGCTGGCTTGCAGTTGGGCCGTCAGCGTGCGCAGACTGGGCAGCGTGTCCAGTCCCTCAATGTCGATGGCCAAGTGTGGTGGGTGGCTGGTAAAAAAGGCGCGCGAACGCAATGCGCGGTCGGACTCAATGGTGACCCGTGTGTAGTCTTTGGACGGCCAGATGCGCACCCCCGTGATACGGGCGGCGTAAGCCAGCCGTTGTGGCCCCAGCCACAACGAGAGCGCACCCGCAGGTGCTACCGAAGTCAACCATTGCCGCCGGCTCAAGCCGGCGGACTTCATGGCAGTGCTGCCTGCAACAATTGTTGGCCGGTGGCGGTCTGGGCGCTGAGGGTGATTTGGCGTTGTTCGTTGTTCATGACCGTGAGCGTGAGGTTGAGATCAGGGGTGGGCAAAACCCCTTGCGCCTGCTCGGGCCATTCAACGAGTTTCAGGCCCGGGTCTGCAAAGAGTTCCCGCAAGCCTGCATCCTCCCACTCGCGTGGATCGTTGAAGCGGTAAAAATCAAGGTGAAAAATGGCCAATCCTTGCGACCATTGTGCGCTGGGCGGCGCTTGGTGCGGCTCCACCACCGCGTAGCTGGGGCTTTTGATGCGTCCGGTGACCCCCAACGCCCGCAGCAGGTGGCGCACAAAGGTGGTCTTGCCCGCCCCCACGTCGCCTTGCAGCGTGATGGTGGCATGCCCCAATGCCGGGCTGCGCGCCAGCCGCTGCGCCAAGGCCTGGGTGTCGGCCTCGGTGTGGGCGGTTTCTACAATGTGGTGCAAATGTTCGATGCTGTTCACTTTGTTTCGCAACTTCAAGCGTGGGGCCGTGCCCTGGGATTTGCCCAGATCGGCGTGGCGGGGGTGGATTTGTCCAGCGCCGAGCCCGGTTTGCTGGCCTGGCTGGCCGAGGGCCGCCACGGCGACATGCACTACATGGCCAGCCACGGGCTCAAACGCGCGCGTCCGGCGGAGCTGGTGCCGGGCACGCTCAGCGTCATCACGGCGCGCATGGATTATCTGCCAGCCGCTACCCCACCGGACTGGCAGGCCGTTGAATGGCAGCGCCTGCAACGCGCAGACGCGGCAGCGGTGTCGCTGTACGCCCGGGGACGGGACTACCACAAGGTGCTGCGCCAGCGCCTGCAAAAACTGGCCGATCAGATGGCGTTGGCGCTGGGGCCGTTCGGCCACCGCGTGTTCACCGACTCGGCCCCGGTGCTGGAGGCCGAACTGGCCAGCCGCAGCGGCCAGGGCTGGCGCGGCAAGCACACGCTGGTGCTCAACCGCGCGGGCGGCTCCATGTTCTTTCTGGGCGAGATTCTGGTGGACGTGGCTTTGCCCGCCACGCCAGCCACCAGCGCGCACTGCGGCCAATGCCAAGCCTGCATCAGCGCCTGCCCGACCGGAGCCATCACCGCGCCTTACCAATTGGATGCGCGGCGCTGCATCTCGTACCTGACGATCGAGCACGCCGGGCCCATCCCCGAGGCCATGCGCTCGCTGCTGGGCAACCGTATTTATGGTTGCGACGACTGCCAGCTCATCTGTCCATGGAACAAATTTGCCCAGCGCAGCACCTTGCCCGACTTTGAAGCCCGTCCTGTCTGGCAACGCCCCACGCTGGTGCAACTGTTCGCGTGGAGCGAGGACGAATTTTTGCGCTGTACCGAAGGAAGCCCAATCCGGCGCATCGGCCATGAGCGCTGGCTGCGCAACTTGGCGGTGGCGTTGGGCAACGCCTTGCGCCAGCCGTCGGCCACGGCCACCGAGCGCCAGCACTGGCAAGCCGCGTTGCAGGCGCGCGCCGAGCACCCCAGCGCACTGGTACGTGAGCATGTGTGCTGGGCCTTGCAAACCACAGCCTTCGAACCCATTTGCCATCCCGACCTTTGAAAAAATCGCGGCAAACCTGCAATCCTGCGAGCAAACGCCTCAAAAATCGTGACAGAATAGCGTCTTTTCGCGTTTTCGGCTCCTTATTGGCCTAATTATTGATTGTTATGAAAACCAAATTTCACCTTACCAAGCGCACCAATTCCCGTTTTTCGCCCGCATCCACCGCCGCTGGAGGTGTGTCGTCACAAGCCATGGCGTTGGTGGACGAACGCTTTCTGGGCTGGCTGGCCGCGCAACACAGCACCCAAACCCCGTTGGTGTTGCAGCGCACAGCGTTGGCGGCGGTGATGGGCAACCTGTTGCGCACGGCGGGTTTTGAGTGGCCGCTGCAACGCACGTACCTGTTCAGCGACACCGCCCCCACCCAACTGTTGGACGACATGGTGTTGCGCACTGTACCGCAACACAGCGCCGACGGCGGCTTGGGTTTGGTGCGTGCGATGGGCTTGGAGTTGACCCAATTGGCCCAACGTGGTGCGTGCGGCGTGGTGCTGCTGGTCAGCGACGATGAGCGCCTCATCCCTTACATTGACGAAGCGCAGTGGCGTGGCCTCAAAGTGGTGCTGGTCAGCGACGAAAATTCGCTCGACGTGCCCAAACTGATGGGAGAAGACCCGAGTTGGGCGCGTTTGCTGTTGCAAGCCGACCGCCGTGTTGCGATTGCCGATGCCGCGTGGACCGCATTGACCGTGCCCGGTGCTGCGGTGCCCTTGGTGCGGTCGGTGCCGTTTTACACCCCGCGTGAGCGCGATTACGAAGCGCCACACCACCACCACGACGAACCCGCGCTGGTGTTGGACAGCCCGTCGCCGCGTTACACCCCCACTTCAAGCACCGACGACATGCCGGGCGACGAATGGCGTGCGCAGGTGCAACGCGCCATCCACGACTGGTGGGCCGACGAAACCCCGCACGCGCGCTTGGATTTGTACGAGGAAATGCAGCGCAGTCAGGGTGTACCGCCCGAAACCGACCGCCATTTGCTGCTGCGTGTGCGCCGCGAATTGCTGCGTACCCTGACGTTCCAAGAGAAAAAAGCCATGCGCGAGATGATCCGCGCTGTGGTGCTGGCACAGCCACCGTCGCTCGACGGTGCGCCCAACGACAGTGCTGCCGCAGCCTCTACCGACGCAAACCGTGCCGACGAAGCGGTGGCACTGTTGTCGGCGGCCGTCTAACCACCGCTGCCGCCGTGCCTCCACCACAGCGCGATCTGGCGGCGTGGTGGGCATCGCCTCCGGGCCAGTACCTGCTGCAATGGGAGCGCCAGTGGTTTGATGCCGCCGTAACCAATCTGTTTGGTTACCACGCGCTGCAATTGGGCTTGCCAGAACTGGATGCGCTGGCCTGCAACCGCATGCCCCACCGCTGGCTGGCGCTGCCCGAGCCGTTGTCGGATGGAGCCGATGTACACCGCTGCGCCCAACGGCCAGTGGCGTTCATCACCCACGCGGCGGCGTTGCCGTTTGCCGCCCAAAGCCTGGACTTGGTGCTGTTGCCGCACACCTTGGAACTCAGTGCCGACCCGCACGCCGTGTTGCGCGAAGTGGAGCGCGTGCTGGTGCCCGAAGGCCGTGTGGTGATTGTCGGATTGAACCCCGCCAGCCTGTGGGGTTTGCGCCAAGGTTGGGGCCAGTGGGCCGAACGTTGGGGCTTGACTCCGCCCCAGTCCGACCACTTGTTTGTGCCCGAGACCGGCGATTGGATTGCGCCGTGGCGTTTGCGCGATTGGTTGCAACTCTTGGGCATGGAAATTGAATCGACCCAGACCGGCGGCTACCGCTGGCCCGCGCACACCGCCCGCTGGCTGGAACGTGGTGCGTGGCTCGACCGTTGCGGCCCGCGCCTGTGGCGTTTGCTGGGGGCGGTGTATTGTGTGGTGGCGGTCAAGCGGGTGCGCGGTATGCACCTGCTGGGGCCAGCTTGGAAGCCACGCCGCGCCCTCAGAATGGCACCCGTGGCGGTGGCACGCCATACCGCGCCCCGTGCGCCCGAGACCTCCCAAAAAACACCTTCCCAATAAGCCGCTTTGTCCATGAACCACGTAACGATTTACACCGACGGTGCTTGCAAAGGCAACCCTGGCCCCGGTGGCTGGGGAGCGTGGCTCAAGTCCGGTGCCGCCGAAAAAGAACTCTGCGGCGGTGAGCCGCACACCACCAACAACCGCATGGAACTGCTGGCGGTGATTGAAGGTCTGACTGCGCTCAAGCGTCCGTGTCACGTCAGCCTGTACCTCGACAGCCAGTACGTACGCAAGGGCATCACCGAATGGTTGAAAGGCTGGAAAGCCAAGGGCTGGAAAACCGCCAGCAACCAGCCGGTCAAAAACGTGGACTTGTGGCAGCGCCTTGACCATCTGGTGGAACACGGTGGCCACGACATCCGCTGGCACTGGGTCAAGGGCCACGCAGGTGATCCGGGCAACGAACGCGCCGACGCACTGGCCAACCGGGGCGTGCCCCAGCGCATGGAGGATTGATGCAAGCGCGCACCCTGTTCAAAGGCGCTGGCGTGGTCGCTGCGCTGGCCTTGGCCGCCACCTTGGCGTGGTGGCTGCAACGCGGTTCCGCCAGCGACACATCCACGGCCCAGCCGCCCGCTGCGGCGGCATCCAAGGCGGCACCTGCCGCATCGGGCCGTACCCCTTCTGGGCCGCCCAGCGTAGAAGTGGTGCGCGTGCAACCCACCCGCTTGGTGGAAGAAGCCACCGCAGTGGGCACGTTGCGCTCGCGCCAAAGCGTGATGCTGCGCCCCGAAGTGGGGGGGCGCGTGGTACACGTCGCGTTTGCCGATGGGGCCACGGTGCGCCGGGGCCAGCCGCTGCTGCGCTTGGACGACACCCTGCAACAGGCCGAACTGAGCCAGACGCAGGCCCAGTTGTCGGTGGCGCGCGCCAACCACCAGCGCAACCAGGAGCTGGTGGCGCAAAACTTCATTGCCCGCCGCGTGCTGGACGAAAGCCAGGCCGCCTTGCAGGTGGCCCAAGCGCAAGTGCAATTGGCCCAGGCGCGGCTGGCGCGCATGCAAGTGGTGGCTCCGTTCGATGGTGTGGTCGGCATCCGCCGCGTGCATCTAGGCGATTACGTCAAGGACGGTGCCGATGTGGTGCAGCTCGAAGACACCTCCGCGTTCTGGGTCGATTTCCGGCTGCCGGAACGCCATCAGGCCCGTGTGGTCATCGGGCAGCCGGTGCAACTGACGCTGGATGCCCTGCCGGGCGTGTCCCTCAGCGCCAAGGTGCAGGCCCTCGATCCACTGCTGGAGGCCGATGGCCGCGCCCTGCGCGTGCAGGCGGTGTTGCCCGCTGCCAAAGGCGTGGCACTCAAACCCGGCTTGTTTGCCCGTGTGACGTTGGTGTTGTCCACCGACGACGCGGCGCTGATGGTGCCTGAAGCCGCCATCGTGCCACAAGGCAGCCGCCAAACGCTGTTCACCGTGGCGGATGGCGTGGCCCGCCGGGTGGAAGTCCAGTTGGGCCTGCGCCGCAACGGCCAAGTGCAGGTGTTGAGCGGCTTGCCCGCCGCCGGGGCGGCGGTGGTGGTGGCTGGGCAGCAGCGCTTGCAAAAGGGTGGCCCAGACGGCATCCCGGTGCGGGTGGTGGATTTGGCAGCTCCTGAGGCCCGCTGATGCAGTTGCCCCAAACCGCCATCCGTCGCCCGGTGTTTGCCACCGTGCTTTCGCTGCTGATCTTGCTGGTGGGCTGGGTCTCGTTTCTGGGCTTGAGTGTGCGCGAATACCCCCGCATCGATGAGCCCAACGTCAGCGTCAGCACCCGGCTGGCGGGAGCATCCAGCGAGGTGGTGGAATCCCAGATCACCAAACCGCTGGAGGACTCGCTGGCGGGCATCGAGGGCGTGGACATCATCACCTCGGTCAGCCGCCAAGAGTCGAGCCAGATCACGGTGCGCTTCAAACTGGAGCGCGACCCCGATGCCGCCGCCGCCGAGGTGCGCGACAAGGTCAGCCGCGTGCGTGGGCGTTTGCCGCAAAGCATTGACGAGCCGGTGATTGCCAAGGTCGAAGCCGATGCCTTTCCGGTGGTGTGGCTGGCGCTGAGTTCCGACACCCACAGCCGCTTGCAGTTGTCCGATCTGGCCAACCGCATCGCCAAACCTGTGCTGCAAACCGCCACCGGCGTGGCCGATGTGCGTGTGTACGGCGAACGCAAGTTCTCGATGCGGCTGTGGCTGGACCCCGAGCGGCTGGCCGCCTACCGCCTGACGGTGCAGGACGTGGAAGACGCGCTGCGCCGCGCCAACCTGGAAGTGCCCGCTGGTCGTATTGAGAGCCAGCAGCGCGAGTTCAACGTCACCGCTGCCACCGATGTGCAACGTCCGGCCGAGTTCGAGGCTATCGCGATCCGCCACATCAACGGCATCGCTGTGCGGGTGGGCGACGTGGCACGGGTCGAGGAAGCGGCGCAGGACGAACGCAGCACGGTGCGCCTCAATGGGCGCGACACGGTGTCGCTGGGCGTGATCCGCCAAGCCACCGCCAACCCGCTGGAGTTGTCGGCCTCGGTGCGCGCGCTGCTGACCAAGGTGCAAGCCGATTTGCCACCGGGCATCCGGGTGGACATTGCCAACGACACCTCGGTGTTCATCGACCGCTCGATCCGCGCCGTGTACACCACCATTGCCGAGGCCGTGGTGCTGGTGGCGCTGGTGATTTTTGTGTTTCTGCGCACGCTGCGCGCGTCCATCATTCCGCTGGTGACGATTCCGGTCAGCCTGGTGGGAACCTTTGCGCTGATGGCGCTGTTTGGCTTCAGCATCAACACGCTGACGCTGCTGGCGCTGGTGCTGGCCATCGGGCTGGTGGTGGACGATGCAATCGTGGTGCTCGAGAACATTTACCGCCACATCGAGGACGGCATGACCCCGTTCGAGGCCGCCTTGCGTGGAGCCAAGGAAATCGGCTTTGCCGTGGTGGCCATGACGTTGACGCTGGCCGCTGTGTACGCACCGCTGGCCTTCACGCCGGGGCGCACCGGGCGCTTGTTTGCCGAATTTGCGCTGGCGCTGGCCGGGGCGGTGCTGGTGTCGGGCTTTGTGGCGCTGACCTTGTCGCCCATGATGTGCTCGCGCTTGCTCAAGCACCAAGCGCAGCCCAGCCGGTTTGACCAAGGCATGGAGCGCGTGCTCAACGCCATCACCGCAGCCTATGGCCGTGCCTTGGCGCTGGCGTTGCGCCACCGCTGGCTGGTGGCACTGGTGATGCTGGGCAGCGCAGCGGGCAGCGTGTGGCTGTTCCAGCACACCAAGCAGGAGCTGGCCCCAATAGAAGACCGGGGCACCATCCTGGCCGTCCTCAACGGCCCCGACGGGGCCACGCTGGACTACACCCAGCGTTATGCACAGGCTATTGAGCGCATCGGCCAGCCTTACCCCGAGTTTGACCGCATCTTCAGCAACATCGGCAGCCCCAGCGTGGCGCAGGGCACCGTCATCTTCCGCACCGTGCCGTGGGAGGAGCGCACCCGCACCACCCAGCAGATGGCGCGCGAGATGGCGCCCAAGATGGCCGCCTTGCCGGGCCTGACCGCCTTCCCCATCACGCCGCCGTCGCTGGGGCAAAGCTCGCGCGAGCGGCCCATCAACTACGTCATCGTCACGTCCGACAGTTACGCCAATTTGGCCAAGGTGGTGCGCCAATTTCAGGACAAACTGGCCCAGCATCCCGGCTTTGTGCAGGTGGACACCGACCTGCGCCTGAACAAGCCCGAAGTGCGACTTGAAGTCAACCGCGAACGCGCCGCGGATATGGGCGTGAGCGTGGATGCGATTGCCCGCACGGTGGAAACCATGCTGGGCGGGCGCAGCGTCACCCGCTACAAGCG
>JBLIZX010000152.1:0-3936 GCA_048860285.1 Macromonas sp.
AGTTGGCTGGCGGTGGCTTGCAGCCAGGCCTTGCGCGCGGCCAAGGCCAGCTCAATGACTTCGTCCAGCCCTTCCAGCCGCCAGCTCAGCGCCGGATCCAGTTCCGTCCAGCGTCCGGACAGCACGCGGGCGCGGTCGGCGCTGCTCAGGCGGTTCAGGGTGGTGGCCACGTCGGGGTGGGTGTGCCAGACCAGCTCGACCACGGACTCGGCACTGTGCAAATCCAGGGTGTATTCTGGTGTGGCGGTGGTCGTCGCTGCCGCACTGGCTTGGGGTGACTGTGCCTGTTCCCACTTCAACAAGTCGGCGTGACCCCGGGGGAATTGGGCCACCAGCGCATTGGCCTGATGCCAGCTGGCGGCGGGATCGACGGCAACAGGTTGTGCCACGCCCAGCAGTGGCACCAGGGCCAAAGTGACCACCCACAGGCCCGCTGGCCCGGATTTCTTCCAAGAATGCATGGACACCCACTCTCTTGTTGTCTGGTTAAACATGCGACCGGATTGTGTTGCGCCGCACCTGACAGAAAGATGGCGTGAAGATGACAATCTTGTCATCTTTGTGGCAGAAGGCCTGTGCCGTAGGACAATTGCGCCAAGGAGCGCACAGCGTGAAGATACTGATCGTCGAAGACGAGCCCAAAGCGGGCGAATACCTGCAGCAAGGTTTGCAAGAAGCGGGCTTTGCCGTGGACTGGCACACCAGCGGCACCGATGGCCTGCACAGTGCGCGCCAGGGGGGCTACGATCTGCTCATTCTGGACGTAATGTTGCCTGGCCTCAACGGCTGGCAGGTGCTTCAACGGCTGCGTCAGCAGGGCGACGAAGTGCCCGTGCTGTTTTTGACCGCGCGGGACGCGGTGGAGGATCGGGTGAAAGGGTTGGAGCTGGGAGCGGACGACTACCTGGTCAAGCCGTTCTCGTTTGCCGAATTGCTGGCCCGGGTGCGCACCCTCTTGCGCCGGGGGCGCAGTGGCAACGAATCCACCACGCTGCAGGTGGCCGACTTGGCGCTGGACTTGTTGCGCCGGCGTGTGATCCGCGGCGGGCGGCGCATCGACCTGACGGTGAAGGAATTTGGCCTGCTGGAGCTGCTGATGCGTCGCCAGGGCGAGGTGCTGCCCCGTTCACTCATCGCATCGCAGGTGTGGGACATGAATTTCGATTCTGACACCAACGTGATCGATGTGGCAGTGCGCCGCCTGCGCGCGAAGGTAGACGATGAGTTTGAGCTCAAACTGATCCAGACTGTGCGCGGTATGGGTTACGTGCTGGACGTACCCGAGCCCCAAAGCTGATGCCACGCCTGTCCCTGACGGCCCGTCTCACGGTTTGGTACGTGTTGGCCTCCAGTGTGTTGCTGTTAGGTTTGGCGGCGTTCATTTTTTCGGCCACGGCGCGCCATTTTGACGAGTTAGACCGCCATACCTTGCACGACAAAATCGCCTTGGTGCAACGGTTGGCCGACAGTGCCACCTCAGTGGAGCAGCTGCGCCACCGGTTGAAGGATGCGCTGCACAACCACACTGGGCTGTATGTGCGCATCGAACCACCCGACGGGCCGCCACTGTATGCCACCGCCGACTTTGCATTTCCGACGGCATTGCACCAACATGCCCGCAGCGGTGCGGATCATGCGGTGTTGGCTTGGCAAGACCAGCACGCCAGCTACCAAGGCTTGGTGGCCAGTTTGGCCGTAGCAGCACTGCCCGCCACCGAGGTGCGCATCATGGCAGCCATCGACACAGGGCACCACACGCACTTTATGGCAGGTTTGCGCCAGGCCTTGGCATGGTATGTGTTGGTGGGCGTGGGCCTAGGTGGGTTGCTGGGCTGGTGGGCGGCACGGGCGGGGTTGCGGCCTTTGCACCGCATGCGCGCCCAAGCCCAGCAGGTCACGGCGCACCGGTTGCACCAACGCATGGACGTGGCGGCCATGCCAGTGGAGCTGGCCGACCTGGCCGCCTCGCTCAACGCGATGTTGCAGCGCCTGCAACACGATTTTGAACGCTTGAGTGATTTTTCGTCCGACTTGGCGCACGAATTGCGCACCCCGTTGAACAACCTGCTGACGCAAAGCGAAGTCGTTCTGTCCCGCCCCAGGGGGCCAGAGATGTACCACGATGCCTTGGCATCGCAGCGCGAGGAGTTGCAGCGTCTCTCGCGCACCGTGAGCGACATGCTGTGGCTGGCCAAGGCGGACAGCGGGCGCTTCCAGCTGCCCCACCCCGACCAGATCGACCTGGCCCAGGAGGTGCAGGCGCTGTTCGACTTTTACGAGGCACTGGCCGAGGAGCAACGCCTGGGGCTGGTGCTGCAGGGGCAGGCCCGGCTGCTTGGCGACCGGCTGATGTTGCGCCGCGCCATCAGCAACTTGCTCTCCAACGCCTTGCGCCACGCCACACCGGGCAGCGAGGTGGTGGTGCAACTGCACCATCTGCCCGCTGGCGAGGTACGCATCAGCGTGACCAACCAGGGCGAACCCATACCACCTGAGCTGTTGCCACGTTTGTTCGACCGGTTTTTTCGTGCCGACAAGGCCCGCATCCGCCTGGACACCGATGGTGCCGGACTGGGTTTGTCTATCACGCAAGCGATTGCACAGGCCCACGGCGGGCGGGCGCATGCCAGTTCGCTGGCGGCGGGCAATGTGTTTTGCATCGACCTGCCATCCTCGCCGCTGCAACCGTAGCGCATCGGCGGTTCCTTGTCTGCGTCAATGCCGGTGCTGGTGGTGGATGTCGGGCACGTGGGGGTGGCTGTGCCACAGGGGGGCGTGCCGGTGCCAATGGCTGTGGGGCCCAATCGGCATCACGTCGTGGGTGTGCGTGTGGTGGCCATCGTCGTGGGTGTGGGCGTGCTCATGTTCCAGCGCCGTATGTTTGTGTTGGTGCTCATGCGTTTCGGACAGGTGCAGCACCACTCCCCACACCATCAACGCACCGCCTGCCAGCATGAAGGGGCTGATGGAGCGATCCCCCACCGCCCACGCCCCCACAACGCCGATGAACGGCGCAAAGGCAAAAACCGATCCGGTGCGCCCGGCACCAAAGGCCCGCTGGGCCAGCAAGTAAAAGCGCAGGCTTAGGCCGTAGCCCGAGGCACCGATGCCCAGCAACGCCAAAACCACCTCCCAATTCGGCCACGGCTCCTCCATCAACCACGCTACCACCAACGTGGCCACGCTGCCCAGCAGGGCCTTGATCAACACCACTTGGCCCGGATCGCGCTCGGCCACACCGCGCGACAAGGTGTTGTCCACCCCCCACGCGGCGGTGGCCACCATCACGGCCAGCAAACCCAACAGTTGCACTTGACCGGCCAGACCCTGTTCCAACACCAGCACAACGCCACCGGCCAGCAGCAGCAACATGGCCGTGGCCACGCGCTTGTCCATGACCTCGCCGTACCAGCGCCAGGCCAGCACGGCGGTGAACAAGGCTTCCAGCGTGAGCATCAGCGAGGCACTGGCTCCGCTGGTGCGCTGCAACCCCCACGCCAGCGCCACTGGGCCAACCACGGCACCTGCGCTAGCCATGGCCAGCAGGCGTGGCAGGTCTTGGCGCGTCAAAGGTGGGGTCGTCTCAGAAAACGGAATTTAAAGCACGTTAACGGGTGGGGTGTCAGGTTAAGGTCATAGACAGCGCGCCGAGCGCGTCAGGAAATGCCGAAATCAGCTCTACCTTGACGCTTTTTCCTTGCATGGCCTGACACCCGGTTAGGGTGTAGCCTTAACTGACACCACCTCCCAGGGCCTGATATAAAGCAACACTATCGACTAGGCGTTGTGCCTGGGCCGCAACCATATTGATCCGGATTGACTGTGCCTGTTGCTGCGCGATGAGCAGTTGCAGGTAGCTGGCCGCGCCCAGCCGGTATTGCCGCTCGACCGACTGCAAGGAGGCCTGTGCAGCCATATCAGCGGCAGCGAGGGCAG
>JBLIZX010000153.1:0-16447 GCA_048860285.1 Macromonas sp.
GGTCGCCCAACGAGACCCGGATTTAAAAAAAGGATTGGGCCAATGCCGGCAGGGCGCAACCGGTCTGGTGCGCCCTCTCCAACACCTGCCAAAAATAACGGTAACTGGCCCTGTCGTGCAAGACCCCCCCATCCACCGAAATGGGGGCCCAATCGGCCTCATATGCGGCCATCACAATGCGCGCCGCTTGTTCTACTTCCTGCGCCGTCGGTGCAAAAGCGTCCAAAATGGGTTCAATCTGATCCGGGTGGATGCTCCACATCCGGGTATAGCCCAGCTCACGCGCCGCGCGGCGGGCGGCTTGGTGCAAGGCTTCGCGGTCTTTGAATTCGGTCACCACACAGTGCGACGGCACTTTGCCGTAAGCGTGACACGCGCTGGCCATGTCCATCTTGGCGCGCAATACCAACGGATGGCTGAATTGCCCCACCACACCCATACCGTCCGACGGTATGGCACCACCGTGCGCCGACACAAAATCCATCAGACCAAAACTGAGCGACTGCACGCGCGGGTGCGCCGCAATGTCAAAAGCGCGGTGTACCGCCAGCGGCGACTCAATCAACACGTGCAACGGCAACTGCGCCGCACCCGCGGCGTTCATGGCTTGCACCGCACGTTCTACATCGGCCACCGACTCCACCTTGGGCACCATCAAATGCGACAGTTGGTGCCCCACACGGCCCACAATGTGGGCCACATCGGCTTCAAACGCCGGATGCTCCACCGGATGCACCCGCACGCCCACCCGCTGCGCCACCGCACGGGTGAAATCCACACCCTGCACCAGTTCGGTCACCAGTGCAGCGTGCTCGGCCTCTCCACCCACGGGAGCGCCGTCCTCGCAGTCCAGGGTCACGTCAAACACGCACGCCCCCAGCCGCTCGATGTATTCGGCCTGCAATTGCAGGCTTTTGCGCATCCGCGCTTCCACACCGCTGTAATGGTCACACACCGGCAGCGATACCGCCCCGGCTTGCGCCCCCAGCAACACGTCACGCGGATGCTTGCTCACGCTTGTCGCTCCGGCAAATTACAGCAGGTGCTTCACGCCGTCGGCTTCGCCTTGCAGCTCGGCCAGGGTCTTGTCGATGCACTCTTGCGAGAACGCGTCGATTTCCAGACCTTCAACGATTTTGTACTCACCGTTTTCGGTGGTGACCGGGAAGCCAAACACGATGCCAGCCGGGATACCGTATTCACCGTTGGACGGCACGCCCATCGTCACCCATTCGCCGTTGGAGCCCAAGGCCCAATCGCGCATGTGGTCGATGGCAGCGTTGGCAGCCGAGGCGGCCGACGACAGGCCACGGGCGGCAATGATGGCAGCGCCACGCTTGCCGACGGTCGGCAGAAACACTTCAGCGTTCCACACTTGGTCGTTGATGGTTTCTTTGACCGACACGCCATTGATGGTGGCGAAACGGTAATCGGCGTACATGGTGGGCGAGTGGTTGCCCCACACGGTCAGCTTGCGAATGTCGCCCACGGCAGAACCGGTCTTGGCGGCGATTTGCGAAGCGGCGCGGTTGTGGTCCAGACGCAGCATGGCGGTGAAGTTTTTGGCCGGCAGGTCCGGGGCCGACTTCATGGCGATGTAGGCGTTGGTGTTGGCAGGGTTGCCCACCACCAGCACCTTCACGTCGCGGCTGGCCACAGCGTTGAGGGCCTTGCCTTGCACGGTGAAGATGGCGGCGTTGGCGGCCAGCAGGTCAGCACGCTCCATGCCCGGGCCACGCGGACGGGCACCCACCAGCAGCGCGTAGTCGGTGTCCTTGAAGGCGGTCATCGGGTCGCTGTGGGCTTCAATGCCAGCCAGCAGCGGGAACGCACAATCTTCCAGCTCCATGATCACGCCCTTGAGCGCGTTCTGGGCCTTTTCGTCGGGGATTTCGAGCAGTTGCAGAATGACCGGTTGATCCTTGCCCAGCATTTCGCCAGAAGCGATGCGGAACAGCAGGGCGTAACCAATTTGACCAGCGGCACCAGTGACGGCCACGCGAACGGGCTTTTTGCTCATGAAAGGATTCTCCAGGGAGCGGTTGATGAAAATTTTGTCAAGTGTACCCTGCCCTGAGACTCAACGTCAATTTGTCTTATGTCTTATATAAGATATGATTGGCCTTATGACGGCCTTACCCTCCTTTGCCACCTCGCCTGCTGCGGCGGCTCCCGCAATGGGCCTGCCTGCCTTGGCCGATGGCTCAGGGGCAGCCACCCCCGCATTCAGCCCGTTGTACCAGCAAATCAAGTCATTGATTTTGCAAAGCCTACAAGCGGGCGAATGGAAACCGGGCGATGCCATCCCCAGCGAAATGGAGCTGGCGGGGCGCTTTCGCGTCAGCCAGGGCACCGTGCGCAAGGCCATCGACGAACTGGCGGCAGAACACCTGCTGGTGCGCCGCCAAGGCAAGGGCACTTTTGTGGCCACGCACGCCGAACAACACACCCAGTTCCGCTTTTTGCGACTGGAACCCGACAACGGTGACCGCGCCAGTGTTGGGCCAGCGCAACGCCACATCGTGCAATGCCGCCGCCTGCGGGCCCCGGTGGACATTGCCCACGCCCTGGGTCTGCGCAGCGGCGACAGCGTGCTGCAAGTGCGCCGCGTGCTCTCATTCCAACAACAGCCCACCATTTTGGAAGACATCTGGCTGCCCGGTGGCCCCTTCAAAGGCCTGACCGCCCACGCACTGGCACAAGACCAAGGCCCAATGTACGCACTGTTTGAATCGCAATTTGGTGTGCGCATGGTGCGCGCCGACGAAAAAATCAAAGCCATCGCCGCCGATGCGGATGCCGCCACCCAATTGCAGGTGGCCCCCGGCACGCCACTGTTGAGCGTGGAACGGCTGGCTTACACCTATAACGACGCGCCGATGGAGCTGCGCCGGGGGTTGTACCGCACCGACCGCCACCACTACCACAACCAACTCAGCTAAGAGCCACCAATGGGTTGCTGCATTGCAATAGAATCCGACAGTTTTCGGTCTGTGTGTAACCCCTGTAACGGTGGCGTTACAAACCAGACTTTCCCAACCAACTGTCTTCCAAGCCCACTTGAAAGAATCCATCCATGACAGAGCTGAGCAAAAAGCGGCCTGAGTTCCGCAACATCCACCTTCTCCAGGACGTGCGCACCTACCGCCTGCCGGCGGCCGGCGTGGTGTCTATCCTGCACCGTGTCAGCGGCTTGCTGATGTTTCTGTTGTTGCCCTTGGTGGTGTGGCTGTTTGACAACTCGTTGTCGTCCGAAATTTCTTACGAAAAATTCACAGCCGCGTTCAGCGCCGGTATCGGTTTTGTGCCGGGCTGGTTTGTCAAACTGGCCTGCTTGGGCTTGATCTGGGGCTACTTGCACCACTTCATCGCTGGCGTGCGCCACCTGTACATGGATGCCACCCACAGCGTGACCAAAGAATTCGGCAAATCGTCGGCCACCGTTACCTTGGCGCTGGCGTTTGGTCTGACCGCCGTGTTGGGTGCCAAACTGTTTGGCCTGTACTGATCTAAAAAAACCCGGAGCAGAAAAAAATGTCTGTCAACTACGGTTCCAAACGCGTCGTCACCGGCGCTCACTACGGTCTGCGCGACTGGTTGGTACAGCGCGTCACCGCCAGCTTGATGGCGCTGTTCACCGTGGTGCTGCTGCTGCAAGTGCTGACCACCAGCGGCCCCATCAACTACGAAGCTTGGGCGGGCATCTTTGCCTCCCAGTGGATGAAATTCCTGACCTTTGGCCTGATCGTCTCGCTGGCATGGCACGCCTGGATCGGTGTGCGCGACATTTGGATGGACTACGTCAAACCCGTGGGCCTGCGTCTGGCCCTGCACGTCTTCACCATCGTATGGCTGGTCGGCTGTGCCGGCTGGGCCTTCTCTGTTCTTTGGAAACTGTAAGCCATGGCCCAAACCGCAAACCTCCCCAAGCGCAAATTTGATGTCGTGATCGTCGGTGCCGGTGGCTCCGGCATGCGCGCCTCGCTGCAACTCGCCCGCGCTGGCCTCAATGTGGCCGTGCTGTCCAAAGTGTTCCCCACCCGCTCGCACACCGTGGCGGCGCAAGGCGGCATTGGTGCCTCGCTGGGCAATATGAACGAGGACAACTGGCACTACCACTTCTACGACACCATCAAGGGCTCCGACTGGCTCGGCGACCAAGATGCGATTGAATTCATGTGCCGCGAAGCACCGAAGGTCGTGTACGAGCTCGAACACTTCGGCATGCCGTTCGACCGCAACCCCGATGGCACCATTTACCAGCGTCCGTTTGGTGGTCACACCGCCAACTACGGTGAAAAGCCGGTGCAACGCGCTTGTGCTGCCGCCGACCGCACCGGCCACGCCATGCTGCACACGCTGTACCAGCAAAACGTGGCGGCCCGCACCACCTTCTTTGTGGAATGGATGGCGCTGGACCTGATCCGCAACGAAGCGGGCGACGTGCTGGGCGTGACCGCACTGGAAATGGAAACCGGCGAGACCTACATCCTCGAAGCCAAGACCACCATGCTGGCCACGGGCGGTGCAGGCCGTATTTTTGCCGCCTCCACCAACGCCTTTATCAACACCGGCGACGGCTTGGGCATGGCCGCACGTGCGGGCATCCCGCTGCAAGACATGGAATTCTGGCAGTTCCACCCCACCGGCGTGGCCGGCGCAGGCGTGCTGCTGACCGAAGGCTGCCGTGGCGAAGGTGCGATTCTGCTCAACAGCCAAGGCGAACGCTTCATGGAACGCTACGCCCCGACCCTGAAGGACTTGGCCCCGCGCGACTTCGTGTCGCGTTGCATGGACCAAGAAATCAAGGAAGGCCGTGGCTGTGGTCCGAACAAAGACTACGTGATGCTCAAACTCAGCCACTTGGGCGCTGAGACCATCCACAAGCGTCTGCCGTCGGTGTACGAAATTGGTGTCAACTTCGCCAACGTCGATATCACCAAGGAAGACATCCCTGTGGTGCCTACCATCCACTACCAAATGGGCGGCATCCCGACCAACATCAATGGTCAAGTGGTGGTACCCGATGGCAACGGCAGCCAAAAAGTGGTCAACGGTCTGTACGCTGTGGGCGAATGCTCTTGCGTGTCGGTACACGGTGCCAACCGCTTGGGCACCAACTCGCTGCTGGACTTGCTGGTGTTTGGCCGTGCAGCGGGCAACCACATTGTGGCCAACGTCAACCCCAAGGCCGAGTTCCAAGATCTGCCCAAAGACGCTGCCGACCGCACTTTGGCCCGTCTGGCCCGTCTGGACAGCTCCACCAGCGGCGAATACGCCCAAACCGTGGCCAACGACCTGCGCGCTGCCATGCAGCAACACGCCGGTGTGTTCCGCACCCAAGCCAGCATGGACGAAGGGGTCAAGAAGATCAACGCCATGCGTGCCCGCGTGGAAAAGATCACGCTCAAAGACAAGTCCAAGGTGTTCAACACCGCACGCATTGAGGCGTTGGAAGTCGAGAACCTGATCGAAGCGGCCCAAGCCACCATGACTTCGGCCGCTGCCCGCCGCGAATGCCGTGGCGCGCACACCGTCAACGACTACGAGCGCCCCGCCGACGACGCGCAATTCCCGCTGGGCCGCAACGACAAGGAGTGGATGAAACACACCCTGTGGCACAGCGCCAACAACAGCCTGACCTACAAGGCGGTCAACCTCAAGCCGCTGACGGTGGAATCCGTGCCGCCCAAGGTCCGCACCTTCTGATCGCAGCGAACTGGAGCAAGTACAAATGGCAAAACGCACTTTCAAGATCTACCGCTACGACCCCGAGAAGGACGCAAAGCCCTACATGCAGACCATCGAGGTCGAGCTGGCGGGCAACGAGCGCATGTTGCTCGACGCGCTGATGAAGCTCAAGGAAGTTGATCCTTCGATCTCCTTCCGTCGCAGCTGCCGCGAAGGCGTGTGCGGCTCGGATGCGATGAACATCAATGGCAAGAACGGTCTGGCCTGCCTGACCAACATGAACACCCTGCCGGGTGTCATCACCCTCAAGCCGTTGCCGGGTCTGCCGGTGATCCGCGACCTGATTGTGGACATGACACTGTTCTTTAAGCAGTACCACAGCATCAAGCCGTTCCTGATCAACACCAGCCAGCCGCCGCAAACCGAACGCCTGCAATCGCCCGAAGAGCGCGAAGAGCTCAACGGCCTGTACGAGTGCATTTTGTGCGCCAGCTGCTCGACTTCCTGCCCCAGCTTCTGGTGGAACCCCGACAAGTTTGTCGGCCCTGCTGGTCTGCTGCAAGCTTACCGCTTCATTGCCGACAGCCGCGATCAGGCCACCGCCGAGCGTCTGGACAACCTTGAAGATCCCTACCGTTTGTTCCGCTGCCACACCATCATGAACTGCGTGGATGTGTGCCCGAAGAGCCTGAACCCCACCAAGGCGATTGGCAAAATCAAGGAACTGATGGTGCGTCGCGCCGTTTAACCCACGTCACGCGACACCATGAACCACGACGACAACGCCTTGCTGGATGAGCGCGCCCTGAGCAAACTGCGGTGGCGTTGTCGCCGCGGTTTGCTTGAGAACGATTTGTTCATCGAGCATTTTTTTGCCAGACATGAGTCTGGTCTCACCGTTCGTCAGGCCAACGCCTTGGCGGTGTTGATGGATCTGTCCGACAACGATCTGCTGGATTTGTTGCTGGGTCGGGTCGCACCTCAAGGGGAGCTGGCCACCCCTGCAATCACCGAAGTGCTTGGCATGCTTCGTGCTAAGTCTACATCCGATTCTGCCCACCCGTAACAGAGGAAAACGCATGAAACTCGTTGACAACAAAGCCACCCTGTCGTTCAGCAACGGCGCGCCCAGCGTGGATTTGCCGGTGTACGCTGGCAACATTGGCCCGGATGTGATCGACATCCGCAAGCTGTACGGTCAAACCGGCATGTTCACTTACGACCCGGGCTTCCTGTCCACCGCGTCGTGCCAGTCGGCCATCACCTACATCGACGGCGACAAGGGCGAACTGCTGTACCGTGGTTACCCGATTGAGCAACTGGCCACCGACTGCGACTTTCTGGAAACCTGCTACCTGCTGCTGAAGGGCGAACTGCCCAACGCCACGCAAAAAGCCGAATTCACCAGCACCGTGACCCAACACACGATGGTGAACGAGCAGATGCAATTCTTCCTGCGTGGTTTCCGCCGCGACGCACACCCGATGGCCGTGCTGACCGGCTTGGTGGGTGCCCTGTCGGCTTTCTACCACGACAGCACCGACATCAACAACCCGGAACACCGTGAAGTGGCCGCGATCCGCCTGATCGCCAAGATGCCGACCCTGGTGGCGATGGCGTACAAGTACGGTGTGGGCCAGCCCTACATGTACCCGCAAAACGACCTGAGCTACGCAGGCAATTTCCTGCGCATGATGTTCGGTACCCCGTGCGAAGAGTACAAGGTCAACCCGGTGCTGGAACGCGCCATGGACCGCATCTTCATTCTGCACGCCGACCACGAGCAAAACGCTTCGACCTCGACCGTGCGCCTGTGCGGTTCGTCCGGCACCAACCCGTTTGCAGCCATCGCTGCGGGCGTGGCCTGCCTGTGGGGCCCTGCCCACGGCGGTGCCAACGAAGCCTGCCTCAACATGCTGGAAGACATCCAACGCCAAGGTGGCGTGGCCAAGGTCGGCGAGTTCATGGAAAAGGTCAAGGACAAGAACTCTGGTGTCAAGCTGATGGGTTTTGGCCACCGCGTGTACAAGAACTACGATCCGCGCGCCAAGCTGATGCAGGAAACCTGCAACGAAGTGCTGGCCGAACTGGGTCTGGAAAACGATCCGCTGTTCAAGCTGGCCAAAGAACTGGAAAAGATTGCGCTGGAAGACGATTACTTCGTGCAACGCAAGCTGTACCCGAACGTGGACTTCTACTCCGGCATCGTGCAGCGCGCCATCGGTATTCCGGTCAACCTGTTCACCGGCATCTTCACGCTGGCCCGCACCGTGGGTTGGATCGCACAGCTGAACGAAATGATCAGCGATCCTGAGTACAAGATTGGCCGTCCACGCCAACTGTTCACCGGCTCGCCCCGTCGCGACGTGTCGCCGATCGCACAACGCTGATCAACACGGCTGACCCTTGCCACCTGATTTGGGTGGCACGCGCACCCGCCCGGTGGCCGCTGCAAAGTGGCACCGCGCGGGTGTTGTTTTTTCAGGCATAAAATGTCGGGCTACCAAGGAAACACCAGCATGGGACGCACCCTTTACGACAAAATTTGGGACGAGCACGTCGTCCACACCGAAGAAGACGGCACCGCCGTGCTGTACATCGACCGCCATCTGGTACACGAAGTCACCAGTCCGCAGGCGTTTGAAGGGCTGCGTCAAGCCGGGCGCAAGGTGTGGCGCGTCAGTTCGGTGGTGGCCACCGCCGACCACAACACGCCCACCACCGGTTGGGAGTTGGGCTACGACGGGATCACCGACCCGATCAGCAAAGAACAAATTACCACGCTGGATGCCAACATCGCCGAATTTGGCGCAGCGGCATTTTTCCCGTTTTTGAGCGAACGTCAGGGCATTGTGCATGTGGTTGGCCCTGAAAACGGTGCCACCCTGCCCGGCATGACCGTGGTGTGTGGTGACAGCCACACTTCCACCCACGGCGCGTTTGGCGCACTGGCACACGGCATCGGCACCAGCGAAGTGGAACACGTGTTGGCCACGCAAACCCTGTTGGCCAAGAAGGCCAAGAACATGCTGGTCAAGGTCGAGGGCGAACTGCCCGCCGGCTGTGGTGCCAAGGACATTGTGCTGGCCATCATCGGCAAGATTGGCACCGCCGGTGGCACCGGCTACACCATTGAATTTGGCGGCAGCGCCATCCGCGCGCTGAGCATGGAAGGCCGCATGACGGTGTGCAACATGGCAATTGAAGGCGGCGCGCGCGCTGGCTTGGTGGCCGTGGACGACAAAACCATCGCCTATGTCAAGGGCCGTCCGTTGGCCCCCACCGGGGCCGAATGGGACGCAGCCGAAGCTTATTGGCGCACGCTGCATTCCGACCCCGACGCGGTGTTTGACACCGTGGTGGAACTGGACGCAGCGCAAATTTTGCCGCAAGTGACTTGGGGCACCTCGCCCGAAATGGTGCTGCCCATCACCGCCAGCGTGCCCAATCCGGCCAACGAAGCCGATGTGAACAAGCGCGGGGCGGTGGAACGTGCCCTGGCTTACATGGGCTTGCAAGCCGGCACACCCTTAAGCGAGATTGCCGTGGACAAGGTGTTCATCGGTTCCTGCACCAACAGCCGCATCGAAGACATGCGCGAAGCCGCTGCCATCGTGCAAAAGCTGGGCCGCCGTGTGGCCGCCAACGTCAAGCAGGCGCTGGTGGTGCCGGGTTCGGGCCAGGTCAAAGCGCAGGCCGAAGCCGAAGGGCTGCACGAGATCTTCAAGGCGGCAGGCTTTGAATGGCGCGAGCCGGGTTGCTCCATGTGCCTGGCCATGAACGCCGACCGGCTGGAGCCGGGCGAGCGTTGCGCCTCCACCAGCAACCGCAATTTTGAAGGCCGTCAGGGCGCGGGTGGTCGCACCCATTTGGTCAGCCCCGCCATGGCCGCTGCTGCCGCCATCGAAGGCCATTTTGTGGACGTTCGCGCGTTCGCTTGAGAGGATTTCAGATGCAAAAGTTTACCCTCCTCCAGGGGCTGGTCGCCCCAATGGACCGCGAAAACGTCGATACCGACGCGATCATCCCCAAGCAGTTCCTCAAGTCGATCCGCAAGACCGGCTTTGGCCCGAACCTGTTTGACGAATGGCGCTACCGGGACGTGGGCCAACCGGGCCAAGATCCGGCCAGCCGCCAGCCCAACCCGGATTTTGTGCTGAACCAGCCGCGCTACCAAGGCGCTTCTGTGCTGTTGGCACGCAAGAACTTTGGCTGTGGCTCCAGCCGCGAGCACGCGCCATGGGCGATTGAGCAGTATGGCTTTCGCGCCATCATTGCGCCCAGCTTTGCCGACATCTTCTTCAACAACTGCTTCAAGAACGGCCTGCTGCCCATCGTGTTGCCCGAGGCCACGGTGGCGCAACTGTTTGACGAAGTCCACGCTACCCCCGGCTACCAACTTACGGTGGATTTGGAACGCCAAGTCATCGTCAAGCCCAATGGCGAGGAAATCGCGTTCGAGGTCAATGCGTTTCGCAAGTACTGCCTGCTCAACGGGCTGGACGACATTGGCCTGACGCTGCGCTACCAGGACAAGATCCAAGCCTACGAGGCCGCGCGCCTGGCCAGCAAGCCTTGGCTGGCCCACACCCTGCAAGCCGCCTGAGGCCCGGGCCGTCCCCCGCGCAGGGTGGCGGCCTCCCTGTTTGTTTGACCTGTTTTTGGGGCCGCTGCGGCGGCTGTTGACACCATGAAAATTGCAGTTCTCCCCGGTGATGGCATCGGCACCGAAATTGTGGCCGAAGCGGTCAAAGTCCTCAATGTGCTGGACTTGAAGCTGGAACTGGAACACGCGTTGGTGGGCGGAGCCGCCTACGAAGCGCACGGCCACCCGCTGCCCGAATCCACCCTGAAGCTGGCGATGGAAGCCGATGCGGTGCTGTTTGGCGCGGTGGGCGACTGGAAGTACGACACACTGGACCGCCCGCTGCGCCCGGAACAGGCCATTTTGGGCCTGCGCAAGCACATGGGCCTGTTTGCCAACTTCCGCCCGGCCATCTGCTATGAACAACTGGTGGGTGCGTCCAGCCTGAAGCCCGAGCTGATTGCGGGTCTGGACATCCTCATCATCCGCGAACTGACCGGCGACATTTACTTTGGTCAGCCGCGTGGCCGCCGTATGGCCACCGATGGCCATTTTCCGGGAGCCGAGGAAGCGTTTGACACCATGCGCTACTCACGCCCGGAGATTGAGCGCATTGCCCACGTGGCGTTCCAAGCCGCCCGCAAGCGCAACAAAAAAGTGACCAGCGTGGACAAGGCCAACGTGCTGGAAACTTTCCAGTTCTGGAAAGATGTGGTCACGCAAGTCCACAAGGAATACCCGGACGTGGCACTGGAGCACATGTACGTGGACAACGCGGCCATGCAACTGGTCAAGAAGCCCAAGGCCTTTGACGTGATCGTGACCGGCAACATGTTCGGCGACATCCTGAGCGACGAGGCTTCGATGTTGACCGGCTCCATCGGCATGCTGCCGTCGGCCAGCCTCAACGCCAAGGGCCAAGGCCTGTACGAACCCAGCCACGGCTCGGCCCCCGACATTGCGGGCAAGGGCATTGCCAACCCGCTGGCCACCATTTTGTCGGCGGCCATGATGTTGCGCTTCTCGCTGAACCAGCCGCAAGCGGCTGAGCGCATCGAGATTGCGGTGCAGTCGGTACTGGCCCACGGCCTGCGCACCGCCGACATTTGGTCCGAAGGCACCAGCAAGGTCAGCACCAGCCAGATGGGCGACGCGGTGGTGGCGGCGTTGGGCCACCAGAAAATGACGGGCTAACAACGCCCTCCTCCTGTTGAACAACTTGTAAAGGCAATCGCAATGAGCAAAGTCGGTAATCTGGTCGGCCTGGTGGGCTGGCGTGGCATGGTGGGTTCGGTACTGATGGACCGCATGGTCGCTGAAGGCGACTTCGACCACATCGAGCCTATCTTCTTTTCGACCTCCAACGCAGGCGGCAAAGCCCCGGCGCAGGCCAAAGCACACAACACGCTGCAAGACGCGAACGACATCGCCGCGCTGGCCCAGTGCGACGTGATCATCACCTGCCAAGGCGGTGACTACACCAAGGAAGTGTTCCCGAAACTGCGTGCCACGGGCTGGAACGGCCACTGGATTGATGCCGCGTCTTCGCTGCGCATGGAGCAGGATGCCGTGATCGTGCTCGATCCGGTCAACGACGGCGTGATCCGCAAGGCGCTGGCCGCTGGTGGCAAAAACTGGATTGGTGGCAACTGCACCAATTCCATCCTGCTGATGGGCTTGGGTGGTTTGTTCAAGGCGGGGCTGGTGGAATGGGTCAGTTCGATGACCTACCAAGCCGCTTCGGGTGGTGGTGCCAACCACATGCGCGAACTCCTCAAGGGCATGGGCGTGGTGCATGCTGCCGTGGCCGATGAGCTGGCCACCCCGGCTTCTGCGATTCTGGACATCGACCGCAAAGTGGCCAAAACCATCCGCGAGGACGTGCCGACCGAGTATTTCGGCGCTCCGCTGGCCGGCGGCTTGATTCCGTGGATCGATGTGCAACTGCCCAACGGTCAATCCAAGGAAGAATGGAAGGGCCAGGCCGAGGTCAACAAGATCCTGGGCACGGAATCCACCATCCCCGTCGATGGCCTGTGCGTGCGCATCGGCGCCATGCGCTGCCACAGCCTGGCGCTGACGCTCAAGCTCAAGAAAGACCTGCCGCTCGAAGAGATCGAGGCCATCATCAAGGCGGGCAACCCCTGGGTGAAGTGGGTCCCGAACGACCGCGCCATCACCGTCAAGGAACTGACCCCTGCCGCCATCACAGGCGGCCTGGAAGTGGGCGTGGGCCGCGTGCGCAAGCTGAACATGGGCCCCGAATACCTGTCGGCCTTCGTGATCGGTGACCAGCTGCTGTGGGGCGCCGCCGAGCCGCTGCGCCGCATGCTGCGCATCCTGCTGGCTGCGTAAATTACACCCAGCTCCCGGCCCCGCTGGATCACTGGATAAGGCCTGCCTGCGCTTGCGCAGCAGGCCTTTGTCGCGTCTGGCACCGACCTGCGGCGACAAAAGACGCGATGCCGTGGTTTTTTGCCGGGCGCAACGAGGCCGCGAGCGCGTATGCTCACGCTCCTGCCCGGTTGTGGGCTGGCTGTTTTTGAATCTTCATGGCACCTCTGCACCGTTGGAAGTTATCCGCCCTGGCCGCTGCGTCCGCGATCTGTCTGGGTTTGCAACCCCAGACGGCTTCTGCCCTCGCCCTGGGCCGGCTCACCGTTCAATCTGCCTTGGGCGAGCCGCTGCGGGCCGAAATCGAAGTGCCGCAAATCAGCAGCACCGAAGCCGACACGCTGCGCGCCATGCTCGGATCCGCAGAGCAATTCAGGTCGCAGGGCCTGGAATTCCCTTCAACCCTGAGCGGTCTGCAGATTCAGCTGCAGCGGCGGGTGGGCGGCCAGACCATCTTGCAACTGCGCACCGAACGGGCCATCACCGAGCCTTTTCTGGATCTGGTGCTGGATGCGCAATGGCAAAACGGTCGTCTGATCCGCAGCTACACGCTGCTGCTGGACCCGCCCGCAGAGCGACGCCCCGCCAGCCTCGTGCGGCTGGCACCGCAGGTGTCGGCACCAACGGCCGCCGCAGCGCCTGCCCCCAGCAAACCCAGCAGTAAACCGGGGATCAGCGCCAGCCCCGTAACTGCTGCCCCCCGCGCCTCCGCCGAACTGACGTCCGCAGCGGCAACCGCCCCCACCGATACGGTCGTCGTTCAGCCTGGCGAAACGACCACCCAGATTGCCAACCGGCATCGCCCTGCCGAGGTATCGCTGGACCAGATGCTGCTGGCCCTGCTGCAGGGCAATCCGCGTGCGTTTATCCAGCGCGACATCCACAGGATCAAGGCCGGGGCCACCCTGAAATTGCCGGACGCTGCGACCGCCAAGGCGACGCCCCCGGAGCAGGCCCGTCAAGCCTTGCTGACGCACAGCGCGGACTTCAACACCTACCGTCGCGAGCTGGCCGCCATCGCGCCCAGCGCCGAGATCGCGCCTGCGGGCCGCTCTGCAGCGGGCACCATCCAGGCCCAGGTCGAGGAAAAGAAAGCGGCCCCGCCCAGTCCCGACAAACTGCTGCTGTCCCGCAGCGGCATCGACGGGACAGGGACGGGCATGGCCGAAGCCCAGCTCGCCCGGGAAAAGCAGGCGCAGGAGGCGCAGGCCCGCGTCGAAACCTTGAACCAGAACATTGCCGCCCTGAACCAGGCGCAAGGCAGTGCCTCCAGCCCACCAGCCCCCGGCACCGCGGAGGGCAGTGCTCCAGCACCGGCGGGCGAAGCCCCACCCACTGCAGCACCGTCCGCTGCACCAGCCGCGCCGGAGACCCCGTCATCCGCCCCGCCTGGCGTTGCGCCACCGCCGGGGGTTTCCGCCACAGCGCCCGACGCGGACGCTGCGCCCTGGTCCCGGAATCCGCTGATCCCCTTCGCTGCCGGTAGCCTGAGCGCCTTGCTGCTCAGCTACGGGGTGTTCCGCTTCCTGCAGGCGCGACAAACACGCGCCCAGTCCAGCAACAGCTTCCTGCAGCAAGCCAGCGAACTTTCCGTGACCGCAACGCCGACGGGGGTAGCGGCGGCAACGCCTGCGCCTGCGCCGGAACCAACACCCGAACCGGTGACAGCCCCCCAACCCGTTCCGACGCCACTTGCGCCGTCCGAACCGGTCGTGGAGCGCACTCCAAGCAACGACAACGTGGATCCCGTGGCCGAAGCCGATGTGTACCTGGCCTATGGCCGCGAACAGCAGGCCGAGGAAATTCTGAACGAGGCCCTACTGCGCACCCCCAGTCGCACCGCAATCCACGCCAAACTGGCGGAAATCCACGCGGCCCGCCATGACCGCGTGGCTTTGCAGCGTCTGCAAGCCGAGGTCTTGCGCCTGACTAACGGTCAAGGCCCGGACTGGGAGCGCGTGGTGGCCCTGGTGCAAGCGCTGGAACCTGGTGCCAGCAAGGAAGCATCCCCCCCAGCGGAAGTCCCGCCACCGCCGCCCCCTGCAGAGACGCCAACCGCCGCGCAGGAGGCGGGCGATTTGTCGCCAATGGAGTTTGACTTCAGCCTGAACTCGGCCCCCCTGCCTTCGCAGACGCCCCGCAATGGCGTGACCACCGCGTCCGAGCCAGAGCCCGCCACAGACGAAGACGCGCTCAATGTCCAACCCAGCGCGCCGCCCCAATCCCTGCTGACCCGCATGGAACTGCCCTCGCTGGACCTGGTCCCGCCCGCAGCGCCAGCGCCCGCCACCGTCGAGCCCACCACCGTTGAGCCCGTGGCGGCCGCGCCCATGCTGGCCGAGCCACCGCGCCCTTTGCGTGAGCCCGAAACGGTTGCCTCGCCACCCGAAGACATGGCGCTGGAGTTCGTACCGCAGGAGCTGCCCGTCGCACCGCCCTCGCCCAGCGCCGCCAGCGCTAATGCGCTTTCGCCCCCCCGCGCAGCCCGTGCGCCCCTGGAACTGGACCTGCAGGGCCTGACTTTGGAGTTGGACAGCCTGGACACAGCCCCGCCTCCCCCTGCTGCGGAGACCCAGGCCGAGGCAACCCCACCAAGCCCCCCTGCGGTGCCCGAACCCCACCTGCAAGCCGCTGCGCCCGCCGACCGCCTGGCCACCAAGCTGGCCCTGGCCGCCGAGTTCAAAGCGATTGGCGACATCGAGGGCACCCGCAGCCTGCTGCAAGAAGTGGTCGCTGAAGCCAGCGGCGACTTACAAGCCCGCGCCCAGCAAATGCTCGCCGAACTGGGCTGATGCGGATTCCACTGCCCATCGGGGCCGCGTGCCCCGCTTTTCTTTTGTTCTGTGTCTGAAATTCCCAACGTGCGCATTGCCCTCGGCGTCAGTTACAACGGCCAGGCCTACCAAGGCTGGCAAAGCCAGCCTTCGGGCCAGACGGTACAAGACCGGCTCGAAGCCGCGCTGGCCAGCTTCACCACCCACCCCGTTTCCACGCTGTGCGCGGGTCGCACCGATGCCGGCGTGCACGGGCTGATGCAGGTCGTGCATTTCGACACGCCGCTGGACCGGGCGCCGTCGTCGTGGGTGCGCGGCACCAACCGCTATTTGCCCCCTGACATCGCCGTGCAGTGGGCCCAGGTGGTGCCTGATACCTTCCACGCCCGGGCCAGCGCCGTCGCCCGGCGCTATGCCTATGTGCTGCTGCAGTCGCCCGTGCGGCCCAGCGTCGAGGCGGGCCGGGTGGGCTGGGTGTTTCGCCCGCTTGATGAAGCTGCCATGCGCGCCGCGGCCGAGTTGCTGCTGGGCGAGCACGATTTCACGTCCTTCCGCGCTGCCGCCTGCCAGGCGCTAAGCCCCATCAAGACGATGCACCGCATCACCGTGCAGCGCCGACCGCTACGTGCTGACACCGCAAACGACCCCGAGACGCCCTGCTACTGGCGCTTTGAATTCGAGGCCAATGCCTTCCTGCACCACATGATCCGCAACATCATGGGCTGCCTGGTTGCGGTGGGCCAGGGCCATCGCACGGTGGACTGGATGCGGCAGGTGCGCGATGCCCGCTCGCGCGAAGTCGCTGCGCCGACCTTTGCGCCCGATGGCCTGTATTTCCTGGGCCCGGTGTACGGACCTGAATGGGGCCTGCCCGAGCGCACCCCCGCCTTTGACTGGTTGCCATGAACCTGCCCGTGAACCTGCCTGTAAACCCCCTGCCCCCCATTGCCCACCGCACCCGCGTCAAAGTCTGCGGCCTGACCCGTGAAGAGGATGTGGACGC
>JBLIZX010000154.1:0-2408 GCA_048860285.1 Macromonas sp.
TTTTGGGCGAGGAAGGCCGCCGCCGCGCCGTGGTGGTGGCCGCGCCCGCCGACGCACCGCCGCTGGTGCGCATGCAAGGGGCCAACTACGCCACCGCCATCGCCGAAAAATTTCGCGACGACGGCTTGGACGTGCTGCTGCTGATGGACTCGCTCAGCCGCTACGCCATGGCGCAGCGCGAGATTGCCTTGGCCATCGGTGAACCCCCCGCCACCAAAGGCTACCCGCCGAGCTGCTTTGCTAAACTGCCCATGCTGGTGGAACGCAGCGGCAACGGCCCCGAGGGCGGCGGCTCCATCACCGCGTTCTACACCGTGCTGTCCGAAGGCGACGACCAGCAAGACCCCATTGCCGACGCGGCGCGCGCCATTCTGGATGGGCATATCGTGCTGTCGCGCACATTGGCCGAATCGGGCGTGTACCCGGCCATTGACGTGGAAGCCTCGGCCTCGCGGGTGATGCACAACGTCGTCACCCCTGAACACTATGCGTTGATGCGCAAATACCGGCATTACTACTCGCGCTACCAAAAGAGCCGCGACTTGATCCAACTCGGTGCCTACTCGCCTGGCAGTGACCCCGACACCGACCGCGCAATTCAGCTCTTCCCCGGCATGCAAAAGTTCGTGATGCAAGACATGCGCGAACAAGCCCCGTTCAACGTTTGCGTGCAGCAACTCGAACAGACCGTGGGCGACAACGCGGGCAACAACAAACCCCAGCGTCCTGCTGGTAACAAAGCACGGTAAGCCCCATGAAAAAACCCGCCAGCCTGGCCACCGTGCTCGAAGTGTCCACGCTGCGGCGCGACGATGCCTTGCAAGCCTTGGTACAGGCCAGACGCGAACACGCGCAAGCCGAACAGCAAATGGCCCAGTTGCGCGGCTACACGCAAGAATCGCTGGACCGCTGGCAAGCGCGTGCACGCCAAGGTGTCAGCCCCATGCTGTTGCAGGCCCAGCAACAGTTCATGGCCAAACTGGACCACGCCATCGGCTTTCAAGATGGCGTGCTGGAACGCACCCAAAAGCAGATTGAACGCTGCGAACAAAAAGTGCAACAAGCCGAACGCGACTTGGCCGCTCTCAAAAAGTACGACGAACGCCGCGAAGAAACCTGGCAAAAACAGCTGCAACGCCAGGAACAAAAAAACAACGACGAAATGGCAGCCAACCTGCACCGGCAACACCGCGCCAGCCCCGATCACGAGGACCTCCAGCCATGACCCCCAGCGATCTCACCGCCCTGACCTTCAACCTGCTGGCCACGGCCCCTACCCCAGCGCGCACCTCCGCCACATCAAGTCACGGCACCGACCACCCCAGCACATTGCCACTGTTTGCCGACGTGCTGGCCCAGACCCAAGACGCACCGGGCACAGACACCGGCAGCAGCACGGGCACCAGCTTTGCAGCCTCCTCGCCTGCCCCAAAAATGCCGGTGGTGGCCGCACCACCACCCACGCCAACGCCACCGACATCGGTTCGGGCCCACACCACCAACGCCGAACCACCTCCGGCGACCGCCGTGCAATTGGAACTGCCCGTGGTGACAACCACCAGAGCCGACCCCACAGACACGACCGAACCAAACACCCCCTCCAGCACCAACACGACCCCGTCTTCCGACAATGGCCCTTGGGTTGCCACGACCGCTACCAGCATCTTGCAAGCCCCTGAGGACACCCCGCCTCCACCACCATTGCCTTCAGCACATGCAACGGTAAAACCAGACAACACGCCCACCACGAGCTACCACAACAGCACGTTGGATGTAGCACAACGCCGTCAAACGCAACACCGTCCGCCCGATGCTGCACCGCTGACCAACGCTGTCCAACTGCCACCAAGCGCCACCAACTCACCGTCACGTGACACTACGCAGCCAGTGCTGGCTCACACGAAAACCCATTCCCCCGTCACAACGCTGTCTGCGGCACCATCGGCAAACCCTCACACAGCCACCACAGAAAGCAACGTACACCTCACGTCCACTTTACAGCCCGCTTCTGCCACACTGTTATCACCACAACGTACCGATGAGCGCGCGGGAACAGCGCCCGTAGACATCACGACGAACCCTGCACCCAACCCGGCTTCGCTCACACACAGCATGGGCACGGATGTCGCATCTTCAGCACCCAGTGCCACCCTCACCACGACAATCGTAACCAACCTAACCACTTCGTCAACCGCCTCCGAAGCCTCTTTACCACCGCTTCAGCAAGCTGATAGCCAAGCCAGTGCTGGTGCCAGTGCCACAACGCCCTCTGCGACACCATCGGCAAACCCTCGCACGGTGGCCCAACCTAATACAGCCACCACAGAGAGCAACATACACCTCACGTCCGTCTCACAGCCGACTGCTGCCATACCGTCATCACCACAACATACGGATGAGCACACGGA
>JBLIZX010000155.1:0-3714 GCA_048860285.1 Macromonas sp.
TACCGACCGCCCGTTCAACCTGAATTTTTTCTGCCATACACCGCCCACACCCGATGACGCGGCACAACAAGGGTGGCTCGACTTGTTTGGCGGTTATTACCAGACTTGGGGCATAGACCCCGCCACCGTGGGCGCGGGCGCGGCGCGGGTACCGTTCAACCACGCCATGGCCGAACTGGTGTGCGAATACCGTCCTGCGGTGGTCAGTTTTCATTTTGGCCTGCCCGCCCCTGAGCTGTTGGACATGGTACGCCGCAGTGGCGCAAAAATCGTGTCGTCGGCCACCACCGTGGCCGAAGCGCGCTGGCTGGAGGCGCACGGGGTCGATGCCATCATCGCTCAAGGGCTGGAAGCCGGGGGCCACCGGGGCATGTTCTTGTCGTCCGACCTGAACACCCAGTTGGGCACACTGGCGTTGCTGCCGCAAGTGGTGGACGCGGTACAGGTGCCGGTGATTGCCGCTGGCGGCATTGCCGACGCGCGTGGTGTGCGGGCCGCCTTGGCGCTGGGCGCAGCCGGGGTGCAGGTGGGCACCGCTTACCTGCTGTGCCCCGAGGCCCGCACCAGCAGCTTGCACCGCGCCGCACTGCAAAGCGAGCAAGCCCACACCACCGCCCTGACCAATGTGTTCACCGGGCGGCCCGCACGCGGCATCGTCAACCGGCTGGTGCGCGAACTCGGCCCCATACACCCACAAGCGCCCCAATTTCCACTGGCCACCGCCGCCTCCGCGCCGTTGCGCAGCCGCGCCGAAAGCGCGGGCAACAGCGACTTTTCCCCTCTGTGGGCAGGGCAGAACGTGTCGGGTTGCAAAGCCATACCAGCTGGGCGGTTGACACAGGAGCTGGCACAGGCACCTACTTGAACTGGATTTGTACGGCAAATTGCCGTATATTTATTTCTGAAAGGACAATACCATGCCCACAGCCACAGCATCCGCCCGCCTAGAGGCCAGAATCAGCCCCGACCTGCACACCCTGCTCAAACGCGCCGCCGAGCTCGAAGGGCGCACCCTGACCGATTTCGTCATCACGGCGGTGCAAGCTGCGGCGCAACGCACCATCCAGCAAGCCGAGGTGGTGCGGCTGTCGCTGGCGGATCAGGAATACTTTGCACAAGCACTGCTGTCGCCGCCCCCACCCACCCCGGCACTGCAACGCGCCTTTGCGCACCGTCAGCGGCTGGTGCAGGCCGGATGAGCCACGCCCCATTCCGGGTGGTGCCGCTGGACAGCACGCACAACCGCAACGCATTTGACAGTGGCTCGGCCCCGCTGAACCGCTATCTGCGCGAACAAGTCACACAAGACGTGCGGCGACGGGTGACGGCCTGCTTTGTGGCCCTGAATGCTGCCCACCAGATCGCGGGCTACTACACGCTGGCCTCGGCCAGCGTGCTGCTGAGCGACCTGCCAGCCGCTATCGCCAAAAGACTGCCGCGCTACCCCACCGTACCTGCCGTGCGCATGGGGCGGCTGGCCATCAACCAAAACTTTCAAGGGCAAGGCTTGGGCGGTGCGCTGCTGGCCGATGCCTTGCAACGCGCCGCACGGGCCGAAATCGCGGCGTATGCGCTGCTGGTGGATGCCAAGGACACCCACGCTGCCGCGTTCTACCAACACCACGGTTTGCTGGCGCTGCCCGATACACCGCTGACGCTGTTCCTGCCGCTGGCCACAGTACAGATGCTGTACTCGAACAAAAAGACCTGAGCCGATCAATTGGCTCATTTTTTAAAAACTTAGGGAGTGCCTGTTGAACACCAAATCTGTTGACTGGCCAATTGTTGAAGCACAGGCCTACGGTGGGGTTTTACTGCGCGCTTCAGGAGACATACTGTTGCGCGAGCCGACCAACCACTTTGACGGTTACGTTTGGACTTTTCCCAAAGGCAAGCCAGACTCAGGGGAAACATCCGAAGCAACCGCGCGACGAGAAGTGCTGGAAGAGACAGGCTACCAAGTCGAAATCGTCGGTGTCCTACCCGGCGTTTTTTGCAGCGGCTTAAGCAGCAATGCGTACTACGTCATGCGTCCTGTCGGTACACAAAGTCCTCCGGGGTGGGAGACACAGCGCACCCAATGGGTAGACTTTGACACAGCGGCCACCTTGATTGCCAAAACCACCAACGCCAAAGGCCGTGAACGCGACCTAGCAGTACTCGCAGCGGCACAAACTTGGTTCAAATCCAACCACACGCCAGAAAATCCGAAAATCTGGCGACATGTTACGGAAAACCGTATTTCTTATCATTTAACATTAAATATGAATCAAAAAATCAAGGTCTTTACATGGAAAGAAGCGATCAATGTAGTGCTGGAACAATTTCCGGGTGGCCTGCATTACAACAAAATTGCCGACAGCATCATCGAACAAGGGTTACGCCAAACCGTGGGGGCCACACCAGCAGCTACCGTCAACGCACAGATTGCAGCATCCATCAAACATGATGGCACCGCATCACCGTACGTCAGGTTGGACAAAGGCATCTTTGCCCTGAAGTCCAGCCTATCGCCCATCGATGGTGCTTATCTCGCAGCCGAATCGCCGCATATGGTTGAGCAAGACGAAGCCGAAGCGCAAATCATCCACTCGTTTGGCATGTATTGGCGGCGAGATGGCGTGGTCTGGAAGAACAACCCCAAACTTTGGGGCTACAACAAAGAAGGAGCATCCAAAGTTGACTTGGGGGGACAGCGCGGGATTTATCTCCTTCACGACGGAAGAGAGGTGATCTATGTCGGTCGTTCCGAAGACACCATCGGCAAGCGATTGCTCGCGCACACAAAAGACAGGCTTGCATTCAGATGGGATCGTTTTTCATGGTTTGGGCTGAATGCAGTAGCCGAGAACGGAGCCATTGAGCCAATGCCAAGCAGCTACTCTGCCAACAATATGATCGCTACCTTGGAGGCTATTTTGATTGAGGCTATGGAGCCGCGGCTGAACCGACAGCGCGGACAAGACCTTGGTGACTCCGAGTATTTTCAACACGAAGACACCAGCTTGAAAAATGCAAAGCTGATGACGGACATCACCAGTCTATTGACCAAAGACCATTCGTAAACAAAACGGCACCCTCAGGTGCCGTTCCATCATTTCGGGCTCAACCCGGAGATCCTCAAGCCTGACCGGCCTTGACCTTCAAGCGCCAAGCGTGCAGCAGCGGCTCGGTGTAACCGCTGGGCTGGGCCTTGCCCTTGAACACCAGGTCTTGCGCGGCCTGGAACGCGGCACCGTTCTGGTGGTCGACCAGCGACTTGTAGGCCAGGTCACCCGCGTTCTGGCCGTCCACCTTGGCGGCCATGCGCACAAAGGTGTCACGCACTTGGGCTTCGGTGACGACACCGTGGTGCAGCCAGTTGGCCACGTGTTGGCTGGAAATACGCAGCGTGGCGCGGTCTTCCATCAGGCCAATGTCGTTGATGTCGGGCACCTTGGAGCAACCCACGCCCTGATCCACCCAGCGCACCACGTAACCCAGAATGCCCTGGATGTTGTTGTCCAGCTCCTGCTGCTTGTCGACTTCGCTCCAGTTGGCTTGGGCCACCACAGGGATGGTCAGCAGGTTGGCGAGCAGGGCTTGCGGGTCGTCGCCAGCGCGTTCGATCTCGGCTTGCACGTCGGCCACGTTGACCTGGTGGTAGTGCAGCGCGTGCAGGGTGGCTCCGGTCGGGCTGGGCACCCAAGCGGTGTTGGCACCGGCCTTGGGGTG
>JBLIZX010000156.1:0-3352 GCA_048860285.1 Macromonas sp.
CAACTGACCAACTTCCGCGTCAGTGGCAAGGAAGATGCGGTCAAGATCACGCCGCCGATCGACCTGACGCTGGAATACGGTGTGGACTTCATCGACGACGACGAACTGGTGGAAATCACGCCCAAGAGCGTGCGCCTGCGCAAGCGTTTCCTCAAGGAACACGACCGCAAGCGTGCCAGCCGTGAAAGCGCGTAATTGATGGCCTAACGGAAGGCCCCAACACACCCGCCTCAAGCGCGGTGGCTGGGGTCTTCAGAGGTTCTTAGCGTTGGCGGTTTTTCATGGCGCGTTCCACTTCGCGCTTGCCTTCGCGGTCCTTGATGGTGTCGCGTTTGTCGTGTTCGGCCTTGCCTTTGCCCAGGCCGATTTCGCATTTAACGCGACCGTTTTTCCAATGCAAATTGAGCGGCACCAGGGTGTAGCCTTTTTGCTCCACCTTGCCAACCAAGCGGCGGATTTCCTCGCGGTGCATCAGCAGTTTCTTAGTGCGCGCGCTGTCGGCCCGTACATGGGTGGACGTGGTGCGCAATGGGTTGATTTGGCACCCAATTAGGAACAACTCGCCCTCACGCACCAGCACATAACCATCGGTCAGTTGCACCTTGCCTTCGCGCAAGGCCTTGACTTCCCAGCCTTCCAGCACCATGCCGCACTCGTGGCGTTCTTCAATTGCGTAGTTGAACACCGCTTTCTTGTTGTCGGCAATGCGGGTATCGCGGGTTTGGGGTTTGGTGGTTTTTTTGTTTTGAGACATGGTGCAAGATATAGGGGCCATGCTGCGGCCCTACAATGCCGCAGCGATTGGCATTGTATGAAAAGCGTTCACAAATCTGTTCTTATTTGGCACAGCCCGGCTGAAATGTTCGCGCTGGTGTCGGACGTGACCCAGTACCCCCAGTTTTTGCCGTGGTGCAGCGAGGGCGTGGTGCTGGAGCGCACGCCCGATGGCATGTTGGCGCGCATTGGCATGTCGATAGGTGGTTTCACAAAAACCTTCAGCACCCGCAATGCGCATGTGCCCGACTGCCGCATCCATTTGGAGTTAGTGGATGGCCCATTTTCGCGCTTGGACGGTACTTGGGACTTCAAACCTGTGGGCGATGGCAGCCAGAAAGCCTGCAAAATCGAATTCAGCCTCAACTACGCTTTTGCCAGCAGCACGCTGGCGGCGCTGGTGGGGCCGGTGTTCGACAAAATTGCCAGCACATTTGTCGATGCTTTTGTCAAACGAGCCGATCAGGTGTACGGGGCATGATCTCCATCACGCTGTGTTACGCCCCTGCACCACGTCAGGTGCATGAGCAAGTCCTGCAAGTGCCACAGACTTGCACGGTAGCACAGGCATTGGCCCAAAGCGGCTGGACCGACCGCTTTGCGGAGCTGGCTGGGCTGGTGGATGCGGGCGCTGACAGCGATGCCATCACCGTGGGAATCTGGGGCAAACCGACACATATGGATGCGACACTGCGCGAGCACGACCGTTTGGAGTTCTACCGCGCCCTGCGCGTTGATCCCAAAGTGGCACGGCGTGAACGCTTCAACCGCCAAGGTGCGGGCCAAGCGGGGCTGTTCGCACAACGCCGCTCTGGTGCCAAACCGGGGTACTGAATCTTCCTCAACCATTACAATACTGTTTTTGGAGCCCACACATGCGCCTACTCGGTAAAGCGCTCACCTTCGACGACGTGTTGCTGGTGCCAGCGTACTCCCAAGTCCTGCCTAAGGACACCTCTCTCGCGACCCAATTCACCCGCGACATTACCCTCAACTTGCCCTTGGTGTCCGCTGCCATGGATACCGTGACCGAGGCGCGACTGGCGATTGCCATTGCGCAAGAGGGCGGTATTGGCATCGTGCACAAAAATCTGACCGCGCAAGAGCAAGCCGCTCAAGTGGCCAAGGTCAAACGCTATGAATCTGGCGTGCTGCGCGACCCGGTCGTTATCACGCCCAATACCACCGTGTACCAAGTCCTGCAACTGTCGGAAGAGCTGGGCGTGTCCGGCTTTCCGGTGGTCGATGGCGGCAAGGTGGTGGGCATTGTCACAGGCCGTGATTTGCGTTTCGAGACCCGCTACGATTTGCCGGTCAAAGAAATCATGACACCGCAGGAGCGCCTGATCACGGTACCTGAAGGCACCACGCCCGAAGAAGCCAAGGCTTTGCTCAACAAGTACAAACTGGAACGCCTGTTGGTGGTCAACAACGCCTTTGAACTCAAAGGCTTGATCACCGTCAAGGACATCACCAAGCAGCTCAATTTTCCCAACGCCGCACGCGACAGCTCTGGCAGCTTGCGCGTGGGTGCGGCGGTGGGTGTGGGTGCTGGCACCGAAGAACGCGTCGAATTGCTGGTCAAGGCCGGTGTGGACGCAATTGTGGTGGACACCGCCCACGGCCACAGCAAGGGCGTGATCGACCGCGTGCGTTGGGTCAAACACAATTACCCACAGGTGCAGGTCATTGGTGGCAACATTGCCACCGGTGCGGCGGCACTGGCGCTGGTAGAGGCAGGTGCTGATGGTGTCAAGGTTGGGATTGGTCCCGGTTCCATCTGCACCACCCGCATTGTGGCGGGCGTGGGTGTGCCGCAAATCATGGCCATCGACAGCGTGGCCACCGCGCTCAAGGGCACGGGCGTACCACTGATTGGGGATGGCGGCATCCGCTATTCGGGTGACATCGCCAAGGCCTTGGCCGCAGGTGCCAGCACGGTGATGATGGGTGGCATGTTCGCTGGTACCGAAGAAGCGCCGGGCGAAATTGTGCTGTTCCAAGGTCGCAGCTACAAGAGCTACCGCGGCATGGGTTCGATTGGTGCCATGCAACAGGGCAGCGCCGACCGTTACTTCCAGGAATCCAGCACTGGCAACCCCAATGCCGACAAGTTGGTGCCCGAAGGCATTGAAGGTCGTGTGCCCTACAAGGGGTCGGTGGTGTCCATCATCTTTCAGATGGCCGGTGGCATCCGTGCCTCCATGGGCTACTGCGGTTGCGCCACCATTGCCGAGATGCACGACAAGGCCGAGTTTGTCGAGATCACCTCGGCAGGTATCCGTGAAAGCCACGTCCACGACGTGCAAATCACCAAGGAAGCGCCGAACTACCGCGCCGATTGACCGGGCCATTTGATGGTCCCACCAGGGCCGTCCGGTTGGGACGGCCTTTTTGCTTTTTTGTCCCGCCTTGCCCACCGTCCCACAGAGCAACGCCATGAACCACCAGAAAATCCTTATCCTCGATTTCGGCTCCCAGGTCACGCAACTGATTGCCCGCCGTGTGCGCGAAGCCCACGTGTACTGCGAAGTGCATCCGTGCGACGTGACCAGCGACTGGGTGCGCGACTACGCTG
>JBLIZX010000157.1:0-2287 GCA_048860285.1 Macromonas sp.
CGCAGGCCCCGGCCAATTTGTTGCAGTTTGGTGATTTTGCTGTTGCTGGGGGCCAGTTTGCACAGCGTGAACACGTTGGGGTTGTCCCAGCCTTCCTGCAACGCCCACATGGAGAAGATGAAGCGCAAATCGGTGTCGAACGACAGCAGTTTTTCTTTTTCCTGCAAGATGAGGCGAATGGCTTCTTCCTCGCCTTTTTCGCTGTGCGAGCGGGCAAAGTAGCCTTTGTGGACGCGGCTGACATCGTGCGCGGAGCGCATCAGGTAAGCGCGGTAGCCGGGGTCGAGGTCGTTGCGGGCCAGTGTGTGTGCCAGCGCGTCGCGGTAGTGCCGCTCAAACGCCTCGCGCACAGCAGCGGGTTGCTGGCCTTCGGGCAGGTATTTGGCCACCGAGTCGATAAAAAACAGGCTTAACGATTTGATGCCACGTTTGAACAGGGCTTCTTCGCGTTCAAAGTGGTTGGCCACGCTGCGCTGGATGATGATGGATTGCAGCTCGTGCGTCAAAACACCGTAGCTGCTGGCTTCGCCCAGCGGCAGGGCAAAACCGTTGGTGAACACCAGTTCTTTGGTGCTGATGGTTTCCACCACGTGGCCGTTCAAAAAGTCTAGCCCGGTTTTTTGGCCAAGGTTGTCTTTTTTGTGCAGTGCAATGGCCCCGGTTTTGCCCGAGGGGTATTGCAACGTCACGTGGGCGGTGCGGTCGGCGGCGGTGCCGCTGACGCTGGTCAGGCACAGGGTTTGCATGCCGCTGGAGTGTGTGCCCACGGTATCGACCGTGATGCCTTTGACCAGCCGTTGCCTGAACGCGGCAAGACTGTCCAGCGTGTACAGCAGGTTGCAATAGCTGTCGTTTTTGAAGGTGGCCCCGAAGCGGATGGTCAGCAGCGGGTTGAAGCGGGCGAGGTGTTCTTGGGTTTGCTTGCCCTCAAAGCGGTGTGGCTCGTCGATGATAAGCACGGGCCGGATGGCGGCCAGTGCCTCCATGTAGCTTTTGGCGTGGCCAAACAGGTTGGCTTCTACGCCGCGCTTGTGGATGGTGTTCTTGTCGCGGTTGAACGACTGGAACGTGGCCACCAGCACCGAAATGCCCCGGTTGGCCGCGTGGATGAAGCCCGCCACCGTTTTGTCGGAATAGTTGACGACGTGGATGTGCTGATTGTTGTATTCCTTGGCAAAAAACGCGGCGGTGGTTTGTAGGCTCTTGAGCGTGCCTTGCCGGATGGCGTTGCTGGGCACCAGCACAATGAATTTGGACAGCCCGTATTCCTGATGCAGGCGGTGTATGGTTTCGATGAAGGTGAAGGTTTTGCCCGTGCCGGTTTCCATCAACACGTCCAGGTTGAGCGCGGGTGTGGCGGTGGAGGCCACAGCCACCGGGCCGGTGTTGACCTGGTTGCGGGCGCGGATGCGTTCAATGTTGGCCTGCAAGGTTTTGTGCTCGGCGTGTGGCAGGTACACCGGATTGGCCTGCATGTTGCCGGGGGCGGCAAAGTGGACGTTGGCCAACACATCGGCAATGCTTTGCACCGCCTGCGCTTGGTGCGCCAGACGCACGTACTGGAATTGGGCAGACATGGCGCGCTTTAACCCCGCAAGTGCAGTTGGCTGGCCGACAGGCCCAAGGTGGCCACCACGGTTTGGATGCCCAGCAGCAGGTTGTCGTTGTGTACCCAGGGGGCGTACACCGTGACGTAGTGCAGCGGCGTGCCCGCTTGCTGGCATTGGGCTTTGAGTTGGTGCAGCGTGTCGGAAAACGCGGTGGTGCAGGGCAGGGCTTGCAGCACAAGGGCGACGTTGTGTGCCAAATAGATGTGGTCGGGCACGATGGTGCGCACGGGTGTGGTGAGCGGCAGGCCCTCGGCCACCAGCAGGTTGTAGAGCACGCGCGGCACGTGTGCGGGTTGCGGGCTGGCCACTTGGGCGGTGAAGGCGGCCAGATCGGCTTGGCTGGCGCTGCCCAGCGGTTGCGAGAGGATGAGCGCATCGGGGTCGTCGATCAGCTCGAAGACGCGAAAGCCAGTGTCCAGCGCGGGCGCTGCATCGGTGGGCAACAGCCCGCCTTGGGCCTGTGCTTTGGCGGCTTGTTCGGCTTGCAACTTGGCCCCGGCGCGGCGCAGGCGTTCGGCGGTGATTTCAAAAATGGTGGCTTGGGGCTGGCCCAAGGTCTCGGTGACGAAGCTGTGGGCTTCTTTTTGCTTTTTGGGGTCGATGGGCTGCGGAATTTGCACCAAGATGAATTGGCGCTGGCCGCCGTCTTCGGCGTTGAGGCGCATCACCGCCTCGCC
>JBLIZX010000158.1:0-2398 GCA_048860285.1 Macromonas sp.
GCATGGGCGATTACATGGATTTGGCCGCCGACCTGTACCGCTTACCGCGCCCGCCGCGTGTGACGCGGGCCGAGGCTGCGGCACAACTGTCGCCGATGGTGCTGAGCTTCATGGGTGAATCGCGTCGCTTGCGCAACACCCGCCTCAAGCGTGAGCTTGGTTTGCGCCTGCGCTACCCCACGGTGGTGCAGGGCTTGCGCTTGCGTTACCCCACCGTGGCACAGGGTTTGCGCTGAGGCGGTGCTGCCCAAAACGTTTCAGCCTGCCTCGACCCGGTTGCGCCCTAGGCGCTTGGCTTCGTACAGGGCTTGGTCAGTGCGGGAGACCAAGGTCTTGACCTGATCGCCCACGGTGCAGCAGGCCACGCCAAAACTGGCGGTTCGGTGTCCTGCGGTGGGAAAGGTGGGGGCTGCGATGGCCTGACGCAAGGTTTCCGCCAACGCTTTGGCACCTTCGAGGTCGGTGTCCGGGCAGATCACCATGAACTCCTCGCCGCCCCAGCGCCCGGCACAGTCGGTCTGGCGCAAACGGGCCGTCAACAGCTGGGCGGTGTAGACCAGCACTTGGTCACCCACTTGGTGGCCCCAGGTGTCGTTGACATCCTTGAAGTGGTCCAAGTCCAAGATGATGACGCTCAGGGGCGCACCGGAACGCCGCGCCCGCAGAAATTCCATCTCCAGTTTCACGTCCAGTTTCTGTCGGTTGAACAGGCCCGTGAGTTTGTCGGTGACCGACAGTTGTTCCAGTCGCTTGTTCAGCGCGGCCAGCTTGCGGTTCCAGTACAGCACCACCAGCACAACGACGGCACCCAGCAGCCCACCTTGCCAGACCAGGCCGTAGTCGATGCCGTTTTGCACCTGGAGGGCGACGTGCCGGTTGACCACGCTTTCGCGTTCCTGTGGGGTGATGCTCTGCACGCCTTTGTCCAAAATGTTGCGCAGCATGGGTTCTTGCTGGATCACGCCAATGCGCAACTGGTTGGTGTATTCGGGTATTTGCCCTGCCACCTTCAGGTTGAACAGGCCTTCTTTTTTGATGGCGTGCGCGGCCACAATCAACGACCGCACGGTCATGTCCACCTTGCGTTCGGACACCAGCGTCATGGCTTCCGATTCGCTGGCGGTGGTCACCACGCGCAAACCGGGGTAATCCTTGCGAATGCGCTCTTCCACCATCGTGCCACGGGGCAGGGCCACACTTTGGCCCTGTACGCCTTGCAAGTGGTCGATGTGTGGGTGTTCCTCGCGCGTGATGATGATGTTTTGGTCGAAAAAAATGGGGTCGGTAAAAATCAGCCAAGCATCGCGCGCCGGGCTGCGGTTGAGAAAGCTCATCAGCTGGCACCGCCCCGCTTTGGACGCAGCCAACGATGCCTCCCACGTGGTGGTGGGGTACAGCTCGATGGACAGCCCCACGCGCTGTGCCACCAGTTGCACCAAATCGGCCGCTATGCCCTCGTGTTGCCCATGTATGTTGATGCGCTCAAAAGGTGCCCAGTCTGGATCCACGCACATCTTGACGGCTTTGACGTGCTCTACATAGGTTTGCTCTTCTGGCGACAACGCCACGACGGTTGAGCCGAGGTGGGCCGCATCAACGGGCAGCCAGATGGCCAGTGCAACCGCAAGCAGGAGGTGTTTGAGCATCTGGCGTTCAAGGTGTGGCGTGGGGGTGTTTGGGGTGCAGCAACACCCCTTCAACCCGAGTGGTCGTCGTCTGTCAGGCCGTCTTGCGCGTCTTGTTCGGCTTGCGCCACCGCGTCCAGGTGGGTGCGCACGAGCTGGAAGATTTCACGGTAGTTTTTGCCGTGGCGTGGGGCCGCCCCGGCACTTTCGGGCGTGGCGCTTGCGTCTTTGCGCGCTTGTCGCACCAGCGTGCGCAGGTGCTGCACATCGGTGTTGGGGGCTTGTGCCAGCCAGTCGGTCAAGGCGTTGTCGTCGGCGATCAGGCGGTCGCGCCATTGTTCGGCTTGGTGCAGGCGCAGCGTGTCTTTGGCGCTGCCTTGGTGCTGTACGTCGAGCGCGGCTTCAATCGCGGCTACGGTGTCGGCATCGAGCTTGCGCATCAGCTTGCCGATGTACTGCATCTGGCGGCGCTTGCCTTCAAAGTTGGTGATGCGCTTGGCCTCGGTGAGTGCGTCCAGCAGTTGATCGGACAGTTGCAGTTTGTTGAGCAACCCTTTGCGCAGCGTCAGCAGCTGTTCGCCCAGGTGCTGCAAGTGCTCGCTGTGGCGCTTGAGGTCGGTTTTGCTGGTCTCAGTATCGCCTTTGAGTTCGCGTTTGAGTTCCAGATCGAGTTCGCTGCCGTAAGCAACGAAATGGCCTTTGACAAAGTAGCCTTTGGTGGGTTTGCGTGACATGCCAAGTATCATAGCCCTTGCCATGAAAAAGACGCTTGC
>JBLIZX010000159.1:0-4075 GCA_048860285.1 Macromonas sp.
GAAGGCATTTCCACCGAATTGGCCCAGGCCATTTACGCCGCATTGCGCTGAGCGCATCTTAAAATCGAAGTATTTTTTCTCCTCCCACTTCAGGCCACACCGTGACCCAGTACATCACCCCGATTGAGGGCGGCGACGCTCTTGGCAACTTCCGCGCCCAGCAACTCTTGCCCCGTCTGCAAGCCATCCACGACAAAATCGTTGGCATCTCTGCCCGCTTTGTGCATCTGGTGGACACGCTGGAGCCGGTGTCCGAGGCACAGCTGCAAGGCTGGCAGGCGCTGCTGACCTACGGTGAGCCCTACGCTGGCCCGGTGGACGGCCCGTTGGTGGTGGTCACGCCGCGCTTTGGCACCGTGTCGCCGTGGGCCTCCAAGGCCACCGACATTGCGCGCAACTGCGGCTTTGCCGTCAAGCGTGTGGAGCGCATCACCGAATACCGCCTCACGCTCAAGAGCGGTTTGCTGGGCGGCAAGCCCAGCCTGAGCCAGGCGCAGTGGCAGCAAGTGGCTGCTTTGCTGCACGACCGCATGACCGAAAGCGTGGTGGCCAGCCGTGACTATGCCCACAACCTGTTCACCGAACTGACCCCGGCCCCGATGGAGCACGTGGACGTGCTGGCCGGTGGCCGTGCCGCGCTGGAACAAGCCAACCGCGACTGGGGGCTGGCGCTGGCCGACGATGAGATCGACTACCTCGTCAACGCCTTCACAGGCTTGGGCCGCAATCCCACCGACGTGGAGCTGATGATGTTCGCGCAGGCCAACAGCGAACACTGCCGCCACAAGATCTTCAACGCCGAGTTCACCATCGACGGCGTGGCGCAAGACAAGAGCCTGTTTGCGATGATTCGCAACACGCACCAGTTGGCACCCCAGCACACGGTGGTGGCGTACTCCGACAACGCCTCGGTGATGGAAGGCAACCCGATTGAACGCTTTGTGGCCAAGGCCGCTGGCGCTGCCAGCCCGGCCTACACCAAGGAACAGGCGTTGCAACACGTGCTGATGAAGGTGGAAACCCACAACCACCCGACCGCTATCTCGCCGTTCCCCGGTGCCTCCACTGGTGCGGGCGGTGAAATCCGCGACGAAGGCGCTACCGGGCGTGGTTCCAAGCCCAAGGCGGGCATGACCGGCTTTACCGTGTCCAAACTCTGGGGCGGCTGGTCGGATCAACCCGGTGGCAAGCCCGAGCACATTGCCAGCCCGTTGCAGATCATGACCGAAGGCCCACTGGGTGGCGCGGCTTTTAACAACGAATTTGGTCGTCCCAACTTGGTGGGTTACTTCCGCGAGTACGAGCAGACCATCACCAGCGACGTGGACACCGTGCAGCGCGGCTACCACAAGCCCATCATGATCGCGGGCGGTTTGGGTGGTATTGACGCGCAACAGACGAAGAAAATCGAATTCCCGGCGGGTACGCTGTTGATTCAGCTGGGCGGCCCCGGCATGCGCATTGGCATGGGCGGTGGCGCGGCCAGTTCCATGGCCACTGGCGTGAACGCAGCCAACCTGGACTTTGACTCGGTGCAACGTGGCAACCCTGAAATCGAGCGCCGTGCCCAGGAAGTTATCAACCACTGCTGGCAGCAAGGCGCAGCCAACCCCATTCTGGCCATCCACGACGTGGGTGCGGGTGGCTTGTCCAACGCTTTCCCAGAACTGACCAACGACGCGGGCCGGGGCGCACGCTTTGATTTGCGTGCCGTGCCGCTGGAAGAGTCCGGCCTGTGCCCGAAGGAAATTTGGTCCAACGAAAGCCAAGAACGCTACGTGCTGGCGATTGCGCCCGAGTCGCTGGAACAATTCCAGGCCTTCTGCGAACGCGAGCGTTGTCCGTTTGCCGTGGTGGGTGTCGCCACCGAAGAACGCCAACTGGTGCTGGAAGACAAGGGTGCTGAAAGCCCGGTCGATATGCCGATGGACGTGCTGTTGGGCAAGCCGCCCAAAATGCACCGCAACGTGCAGCGCGTGCCGCGCAATGTACCGGAGCTGGACGTGAGCGGCGTGGAACTGCAACAGGCCGTCATCAACGTGTTGAGCCACCCCACGGTGGCTTCCAAGCGCTTCCTCGTCACCATTGGCGACCGCGCTGTGGGTGGTTTGAGCCACCGCGACCAGATGGTCGGCCCGTGGCAAGTGCCGGTGGCCGACGTGGCGGTGACGCTGGCCGACTACCAAGGTTTTGCCGGCGAGGCCATGAGCATGGGCGAGCGCACGCCCTTGGCCGCCATTGACGCGCCCGCCTCGGGCCGCATGGCCGTGGCCGAAGCCATCACCAACCTGCTGGCCGCGCCCATTGAGCTGGAGCGCGTCAAGCTGAGCGCCAACTGGATGGCCGCCTGCGGCGAAGCCGGTGAAGATGCGGCGCTGTACGACACGGTCAAGACCGTGGGCATGGAATTGTGCCCGGCGCTGGGCATCAGCATCCCGGTGGGCAAGGACTCGTTGTCCATGCGTACCCAATGGCAGCACGACGGCCAGACCCAAAAAGTCACCTCTCCGGTCAGCCTGATCATTTCCGCCTTTGCCACCCTCAGCGATGTGCGCGGCACCTTGACCCCGCAGCTCAACGCGCAAGAGGACGACACCACGCTGGTGCTCATCGACTTGGGCAAGGGTGAAAAGCGCATGGGTGGCTCCATCTTGGCGCAAACGCTCAACCAGCCCGGTGGCCGTGTGCCCGATTTGGACGATGCGCAAGACCTCAAGAACTTGGTCAACGCCGTCAACACCCTGCGCGCGCAGGGCCGCATCTTGGCCTACCACGACCGCAGCGACGGTGGCCTGCTGGCCGCTGCCGCCGAGATGGCCTTTGCCGGCCACGTGGGCGTGAGCCTGAACGTGGACATGCTGGTAACCGAAGGCGACGGCATCAACGACAGCCGCATGGACACGGGCGATGCCAAGAACTGGGCACAGCAGGTCAGCGCCCGCCGCGAGGAACTGACCCTCAAGGCCCTGTTCAACGAAGAACTCGGTGTGGTGCTGCAAGTGCGCACCTCTGAGCGCAACGACGTGATGCAAACCTTGCGTGAGCACGGCCTGAGCAAGCACAGCCACTTCATTGGCAAGACCCGTCCCCTGAGCTCCAGCATCGACGTGGGCAAGGGCGAACTGCAAGTGTGGCGCGATGCCAAGAAGCTGTTTGGTGCCACCCTGTTCGATTTGCACCAGGTGTGGGACAGCGTGAGCTGGAAAATCAACCAGCAGCGCGACAACCCAGCCTGTGCCGATGCAGAACACGCCGCCGCCGGTGTGCCCAACGACCCCGGCATGCACGTGGCCCTGACCTTCGATCCGGCGGACAACGTGGCCGCGCCGTTCCTCAACCTGTCGCGGCCCAAGGTGGCTATTTTGCGCGAGCAAGGGGTCAACTCACACGTTGAGATGGCCTACGCCTTCACCGAAGCCGGTTTTGAGGCCTACGATGTTCACATGACCGACCTGCAAACGGGCCGCGCCCAGTTGCAAGACTTCAAGGGCGTGGTGGCCTGTGGCGGCTTCAGCTACGGCGACACGCTGGGCGCTGGCATCGGCTGGGCGCGCAGCATCACCTTCAATCCTGTGCTGTCCGAGCAGTTCCAGGGCTTCTTTGCCCGTCAGGACACCTTTGGTCTGGGTGTGTGCAACGGCTGCCAGATGTTTGCCGAATTGGCCGATATCATTCCTGGTGCCGAGGCTTGGCCGCGCTTCACCACCAACCAGAGCGAACGCTTTGAGGCCCGTCTGAGCATGGTGGAAGTGCTGGAGTCGCCCAGCCTGTTTCTGCAAGGCATGGCGGGCAGCCGCTTGCCGATTGCGGTGGCGCACGGCGAAGGTTACGCCAACTTCAAGCACCGTGGCGATGCCACCAAGGCCATTGCCGCCATGCGCTACGTGGACAACTTTGGCCAAGCGACCGAGCAATACCCGTTCAACCCCAACGGCAGCGCTGGCGGGCTGACCAGTGTCACCACCGCCGACGGGCGTTTTACCGCCATGATGCCGCACCCCGAACGCGTGTTCCGCAACATCCAGATGAGCTGGACGGACTACACCCAAAGCGGCGGGATCGACGCGCTCAGTCC